>JBJEKJ010000092.1:0-5944 GCA_051878575.1 Muribaculaceae bacterium
GTTTTCTCTTGATTTTTCCTGATCCGGTAAGGGCGAACCTCTTTTTGGCACCGGAATTAGTCTTAATCTTTGGCATTTTTTTACTTTTTAAATTTATTTTGATTCAACAAATGGAGGTCAGGCACTTACAGAGCCTGAGCCTCCTCTCAGTTTTCTTTTTTTATTTATTTTCCTTGCTTTTTCGGCGAGAGCATGATTATCATGCGCTTGCCCTCAAGCACCGGCATCTGCTCAACCTTGCCGTATTCCTCAAGGTCGTTGGCAAACCTCAGCAGCAACACCTCACCCTGCTCTTTGAAGAGAATCGAGCGTCCGCGGAAAAACACGTAGGCTTTCACTTTGGCGCCGTCTTTCAAGAATTCCATAGCGTGCTTCAGCTTGAAGTTGTAGTCGTGGTCGTCGGTCTGTGGTCCGAATCTGATCTCCTTCACCACTACCTTTGTCGACTTTGCCTTCTGCTCTTTCAAGCGCTTGCGCTGCTGATACAGGAATTTCTGGTAATCGAGAATTCTACAAACCGGCGGAGCTGCATTAGGCGAAATTTCAATCAAGTCCAATTCCATGTCATCGGCAATTTTCAATGCCTGTGCAATTGGATAGATTCCGTTTTCCACGTTATCACCTACGAGTCTGACCTCTTTGGCATGAATGTGCTCATTTATCGCATGAGCGTCCTTCTTGCCGTCTTTTTCGCCTTTTCTGGCTTTCGGCTGAACGTTGTTCGCTTGCTGGGCGTTATTGTTCAGGTTAGGCTTCTTAGCCCCGGTCCATAATGGTTTTTTCTCCATTCAGTTATATTAAAAGTTTGTCATATTCTCAATTTCGCGAGCAAATTCGTCTGCAAAGGTAGTAATTTTTTGCGAACCTTTATCACCTTCGCCCTGTTTTCTTACAGAAACTTCCTCATTTTGTGCTTCTTTTTCACCCACAACGAGCAAATAAGGGATTCTTTTCAGCTCATTGTCGCGAATTTTTTTGCCAATCTTCTCGTTTCGGTCGTCGACGAATGCGCGAATGTCGCTCTCGGCGAGTCGAGCCACCACGCTCTTGGCGTAGTCGTTGTATTTCTCGCTGATAGGCAACACCACCACCTGATCGGGGGCGAGCCAAAGCGGCAACTTGCCGGCTGTGTGCTCAAGCAGCACTGCCACAAAGCGTTCCATCGAGCCGAAAGGCGCGCGGTGAATCATCACAGGACGGTGCTTCTGGTTGTCGGAGCCGGTGTATTCCAGACCGAAGCGCTCGGGCAGGTTGTAGTCCACCTGAATGGTTCCAAGCTGCCAACGACGGCCTATGGCGTCCTTCACCATGAAGTCGAGCTTCGGGCCGTAGAAGGCTGCCTCGCCAAGTTCGGTGCGGGCCTTGAGCCCCTTCTCGGCGCATGCCTCGATAATCGCATTCTCGGCCTTTGCCCAATTCTCGTCGGTTCCCACATATTTTTCCTTGTTATTGGGGTCGCGAAGCGAGATTTGGGCCTCGAAATTCTTGAAGTCGAGAGCCTTGAAGATATAGAATATGATATCCATCACTTTCAGGAACTCGCCCTTGAGCTGATCGGGCGTACAGAAAATGTGGGCATCGTCTTGCGTGAATCCGCGCACGCGGGTAAGTCCGTGAAGCTCGCCGCTCTGCTCATAGCGATACACCGTGCCAAACTCGGCGAAGCGCAGCGGAAGATCCTTATAGGAGCGCGGCGAAACCTTGTAGATTTCGCAGTGGTGAGGGCAGTTCATCGGTTTCAGGAAGTATTCCTCGCCCTCCTCGGGTGTGTGGATGGGCTGGAATGAGTCCTTGCCATATTTGGCATAGTGGCCTGAGGTGACGTAGAGCATCTTGTTGCCAATGTGCGGAGTTATCACCTGCAAGTATCCGTAGCGCTTTTGTATCTTGCGCAGGAACTGTTCCAAGCGGTCGCGCAACGCGGCGCCCTTAGGCAGCCACAGCGGCAGGCCGGCGCCGACATTCTGCGAGAATGCGAAAAGCTCCATCTCCTTGCCTATCTTGCGGTGATCGCGCTTCTTGGCCTCCTCGAGCATTGCCAAATACTCATCGAGCATCTTTTTCTTGGGGAATGTGATACCATAGACGCGAAGCATCTGCTTGCGCTTCTCGTCGCCGCGCCAGTAGGCTCCTGCAAGCGACAATATCTTTATTGCCTTGATGACACCTGTATTGGGCAAGTGCGGGCCACGGCACAAGTCGGTGAACGAGCCTTGCGTGTAGGTGGTGATATGTCCGTCCTCAAGCTCGCTGATAAGCTCGCACTTGTAGGTCTCGCCACGGTCGCCGAAAGCCTTCAATGCGTCGGCCTTTGCGATGTCCTTGCGCACCACAGCCTCCTTCTTGGCTGCGAGCTCGGCCATCTTGGCCTCGATTTTCGGGAAATCGGCGCTTGTGATTGAGTTCTCGCCCGGGTCGATGTCGTAATAGAATCCGTTCTCGATAGCAGGGCCAATACCGAATTGTATGCCCTTGTAAAGTTCTTGAAGTGCCTCAGCAAGCAAGTGCGCCGATGTGTGCCAGAAGGCATGCTTGCCCTCGGCATCGTCCCACTTGAACAGACGTATCGCGCAATCACTACAAACTGGTCGCGAGATATCCCATTCCTCATCGTTCACAGTAGCGGCCAACACATCTTGTGCGAATCGTTGGCTGATACTCTCGGCAATCTGATAAGGGGTTACTCCTTGCTCAAACTGCTTTACACTTCCATCTGGAAAAGTTACGTTTATCATTTTGTCTTAAATTTTTTGCGCCGTGCCATACAACAACACAGCTGTTTATCTTCGCAAAATTACAAAAAATCTTAATATGACGCCTCGTTTTCCGCAAAAATAATTCACTCACACATTTTTTCGCTTTTCACTTCACTGCCGGAACCCACATCATTGCTATTGCTCCTTTGCTTCTTTACGCTTCTTTACGCTTGCGACAAATGAGCCAATCAAGTTCTTGGCTTCTTCCATAGTCATAAAAGAATCTTTATTTGCAGCCCCGACAAGATGCTTCACTATAGCGGCCTCAGGGTGAAACTGAAGCCCCAGGGCAAGCGTCTTGTCGGTGCGCTCAATGGCTTCTATCATCTTCATGTCATTAACTATGGTATAGCCCGACATCATCAGTGGCGTACCGTCTACACTCAGTAGTGACTGATGATGCCACGATGGAACATTTTTTATCTCATCTCCCACTATTCCGTGAAGGATAGAACCCTGCACGACACTTACATTATGAGGAGCATAGTCACGATACGCATCGGGTGCGCTCTTTTCATTTCTATGTATATAGTTATATTCCTCACCCCTCTCGGCAAAGAATGTGGGTATATCTTGTATTACAGTTGCTCCACTTATCACTCCAAGCATCTGCATTCCCCGGCAAAAGCCCAAGATACTCACATCATTTTTCAGGCAATACGCCATAAGTGTGAAGTCATTCACATCTCGCGTGGCATTATAATCACGCTCCGCTTCTATTCCATGCCATGGCTGGGGTGTAGCAAGTAGCGACGGACTAATGTCTTCTCCTCCGGTGAAGATTACGGCATCCACGCCTTTCAGCACCTCGGCAGCATTGTTGTTGTCGCTCATCGCCCTTATTTTGTTTGCAGCTTGTTGCTCAAGGCAACCGACAGCATCAACGCATTTTTCACTCACACTGCCTTCGGAATAGGCAATATCATTACACACTACCTGATTTAAGAGAACCGGAGTGGCATTACACTCTTTCAGTGCCGTCACCACATTGGTATAAAACTCCGAATCCAAGTCGGCTCGCCACGAAATGCCTATCACCACATTCTGATCTTGCTGATTCGTAGCAGATTCATTATTACATGAAACGAACAGAATAGAAATTAGTGCTATAGATAGCACCAAGATTCTTGAGAAATGAAACTTTTTCATTACCTTATATATAATTAGATGTTAACAACTATTTATTCGGAATATTGCACCTTATTTAAATACTCTTTCAAATGCGTATTGTCCTCGCAATCCCTTTTTCAAATATACGCACAATCGCTTCTATTGCAATATTAATCATCAATATTTTACGCAAGTTTAACATTTACAAGCGCTATTCATATCAGTACGAAAACATTAAAGGAAACGCGCAAAAAGCGCATCACCAATAATAGTGATGCACTTTCTGCGTGTTCCAAAATTGTAATCCTAATAATTATCTCACACTTGTGGCACGTCCTTGAGATTGCGCGCTATCTCCTCGTCGCTGAGGTGATAGTTCTGCAAGTCGCCATTTATGAAACTGTCGTAGGCAGTCATATCGATAAGCCCGTGTCCAGAAAGGTTGAACAGAATCACCTTCTCCTCGCCTGTGGCGATACACTCCTTAGCTTTGCGAATAGTAGCGGCTATCGCATGGCAACTCTCGGGAGCCGGAATAATACCCTCGGTGCGCGCGAAAAGCATTCCCGCCTCAAACGACTCGAGCTGAGGGATGTCCACACCACGCATCATGCCGTCCTTGATAAGCTGCGACACTATCACGCCGGCACCATGATAGCGCAGACCGCCGGCATGGATATTGGCAGGCTTGAAGTCGTGGCCGAGCGTGTACATCGGGAGCAATGGGGTGTAACCTGCCTCGTCGCCGAAATCATACTCGAATTTTCCGCGTGTGAGCTTCGGACAGCTCTCAGGCTCGGCCGCAAGGAATTCCGTGGTCTTCCCCGCAAGAATATTGTGGCGCATAAATGGGAATGCGATTCCGCCAAAGTTGCTGCCTCCGCCAAAGCAGGCAATCACCGTGTCGGGATATTCTCCCGCCATCTCCATCTGCTTCTCGGCCTCAAGACCGATAATAGTCTGATGCAATGCCACATGATTCAGCACAGAGCCAAGCGTGTATTTACAATGTGGCGTAGTGGTGGCAAGCTCTATCGCCTCGCTTATTGCCGTTCCGAGCGAACCCGGGTGCATAGGATCACGGGTGATGATATCCTTGCCGGCACGAGTCGACATCGACGGCGAACCGGTCACAGCCGCGCCAAACGTGCGCATGATGCTCGAGCGATAGGGCTTCTGCTGCATCGATATCTTCACCTGATAGACCGCTGCTGATAGCCCATAGACGCTTGCGGCATAGCTCAGAGCGGCACCCCACTGCCCTGCCCCGGTCTCGGTGGTGACATTCGTCGTCCCCTCCTCCTTGCAGTAGAAACACTGCGGAAGCGCCGAGTTGATTTTATGTGAGCCAAGCGGATTCACACTCTCATTCTTGAAATATATGTGTGCCGGCGTGCCAAGAGCCTTCTCAAGAGCATAGGCGCGCACAAGCGGAGTAGCACGATAGTAGCGGTATTTGTCGAGCACCTCATCAGGAATGTCAATCCATGCGTTCTCTGCATCGAGCTCCTGCTTGGAGCACTCACGGCTGAAAATATGAGACAAGTCATCCACCGTCAGCGGCTGACGGGTAGCCGGATTGAGCGGCAACATAGGTTTGTTGGGCATATCGGCCTGTATGTTGTACCATTTAGTCGGAATCTCTTTCTCACTTAGTATAAATCTCTTCTGTTTCATATCAAATTGGTTTTAATAGTTTTGTATGGCACAAATGTAAGTAATACATTTTAATTATGCAAATATTTTCGATATTTTTTCACTATTTCGCACAATATTTCCCATTTATTGCATTATTATGTATTATTTATTCTATTTTTCCCACACATATTCTCTGTTACTACACTTTGACTACATTAAATTAATACGATAACCTTAATTCTATCCATATCAGTCATTGGCATTATGATAAAACAACGTCATCAGCGTTGTGATAATATAATAATGTTGTTTCTTTTGGTCATTGGTTATTTTTGAACATTAGCACATTTTTGAGCTTTAGAGTATCTGAGTTTTAGAGCATTTGTGTATCTGAGTCTTAGAGTATTTTTGAACTTTAGGTTATTTTCAAATTTTATGGC
>JBJEKJ010000093.1:0-5920 GCA_051878575.1 Muribaculaceae bacterium
GATTTTTCTTATTCACCGGGCGTAAAAAATCTCTTTTTTATGTATCTTTGCAGAAGAAAAACGGCGGCACGCCGAAGTGTCGCCAATTTTCTTTGTTACCTGAACGATGATTGAGACTGCACTATATCTTATCCCGGTCCCCCTAAGCGACGTGAGCACCGACAGCGTACTGCCGGCGCACAACACACATATCGTGAGGGAAATCAAGCACTTCATCGTGGAGAATGTGCGCTCGGCACGCCGTTTCCTGAAGAAGTGCGACCGCGAGATCGACATCGACTCGCTCACATTCTACACCCTCAACGGGCACACCCGAAGCGAAGATATAGCATCTTTCCTTGAACCGCTGAAGGGAGGAAGCCCTATGGGTGTAATCTCTGAGGCAGGATGCCCCGCAATTGCCGATCCGGGAGCCGATGTGGTGGCAATAGCACAGCAGCTGCGGCTGCGGGTGATTCCGCTCGTGGGGCCGTCGAGCATCATAATGTCGCTGATGGGCTCGGGGTTCAACGGACAGAGCTTCGCCTTCCACGGCTACCTGCCCATCGATGCCGCCGAGCGCTCACACAAGTTCAAGGAGATGGAGCTCGACATCCGAAAGGGCGACCAGACTCAGATTTTCATCGAGACACCCTACCGCAACAACCGCCTTGTGGCCGAAATGGCAAAAACGCTGCCCAAGACGCTGCGCCTGTGCGTGGCAAGCGACATCAGCGGCGAGCGCGAGAGCATCATCACCCGCCCTATAGGCGATTGGGGAAGGATGAAATACGACTACGACAAAATTCCAACAATATTCTTATTGTACAAATAAAAGAAAATGCCCGATAAGAGACGCCATAGAATAGCCAACGAGAAGCAGAAGTCGATACTTTTCGACCTCGACGAGACGCCAAGGCAAGCCGAAGAGAGCCTAAGCACCCCATCGATTGAGGAACTGAACCGCGAGAACCTGAAACAGCTCAAGGACGCCGCTGCCGCAGTGGCGTCGCAGTCGATGCGGTTTATCAGCCTCGGCAGCGGAAGCAGCGGCAACTGCGCCTATATCGGCACCGAGACTCAGGGCGTGCTAATCGACGCCGGAATCGATGGGAAAAAGGTGTTTCAGGCACTTGCCGACAATGGGATAAAGCCCGAGATGGTGAAAGGCGTAATCATCACCCACGATCACGGCGACCATGTGCGCTACGCCTACTCAATAGCACGAAACAACAAGCACATACGCATTTATTGCACATTGCGCGTGCTCAACGGAATATTCCGCAGGCACAGCATCTCCCGGCGCCTAAAGGAGGTACACGAGCCTATTTTCAAGGAAATCCCGTTCACGCTCGCAGGAATGCAGTTCACCGCATTCGAGGTGTCGCACGACGGTACCGACAATGCCGGATTCTTTGTGGAATATGGCTCGCAAAGGTTTGCCATAGCCACCGACCTCGGCTGCATCACCGAGCGCGCCAGCTTCTATATGACGCAGGCCGACTATCTGATGATTGAGGCCAATTACGACGCCGAGATGCTCGACAACGGCAAATATCCCGAATATCTCAAAAACCGCATCCGCGCCGACAACGGCCACTTGGACAATAAGGTGACTGCCGAGTTTGTGGCCAATGCGTGCGACGAAAGGCTAAAATATGTGTTCCTGTGCCACTTGAGCAACGACAACAACACTCCCGAGATTGCTTGCCGAGAGGTGAGAAACGCCCTTGTGGCCAAAGGCCGCACCGTGGGCAATGGCGAGGGGCTTATCGACGAGAACAGCACCGCCGTGCAGGTGGTGGCACTGCCCCGCTTCGACCCCTCCCGATGGTTCGTGCTGCGTCAGAAGCAGTAGATGTAGGCCAGCGTGCTCACACTTATCACAATCCACAGCAGAATGCCCTGAATCAGAGGCTTCACGCCCACCGTCTTCAGCACGTCAAGCGAGAGCGACGCCCCGATGAAGAACAGTGTCACCGTGAGCGACTTGCGAGCTATTCCGTTCACAAAGTGCCCTATCGCCTGCCCTGTGGCATTAGGCTCAAGAATATATGTGTTGACCACCATCGCAAGCACGAAGAAGAATATGAACCACGGAATGCTGATGCGCTGCCCTTTGCTCTTGAATATCAGCGAGCTGACGAGCGCAAGCGGAATAATCCACAATGCGCGGGTGAGCTTGATGGTGGTGGCTATCTGCAAGGCTTCCTCGCCGTAGGCTTGTCCGGCTCCTACCACCGAGCTTGTGTCGTGAATGGCGATTGCCGCCCATGTGCCGAAATCTTGCTGTGTCATGCCCAAGGCGTGACCTATCGCCGGAAAAATGAACAAAGCGATGGCATTGAGAATGAAAATGGTGCCGAGCGCTACCGACATCTCAGCATCCTTTGCCTTTACCACAGGCCCTACTGCGGCTATCGCACTTCCTCCACAGATTGCCGTGCCCGAGCTGATGAGATAGGAGGTGTTGCGGTCCACTTTCATCAGCTTGCGACCTATGAGCCAACCTATGAGCATGGTGCCTACTACCGAAATCACGGTGAACGCCATGCCCTCCTTGCCCGACTGCAACGAGGCTTGGAGATTCATGCCGAATCCGAGGCCCACAACCGAATATTGCAGTAGATATTTCGATGATTTCTTGTTGAACTTAGGAAACGGCTGCCCGAAAGTCAGCGCGAATGCCAATCCCAAAAACAATGCCACGGGAGGCGTCACCCAACTTGCCGCCATCTCTGCCCCGGGCACATAATCCATCAGCAGGCTTAACGTAAGAATCGCCAACACGGCGACATATACCTGCTTGCTATAATTCCTCATATTTCAATAAAAATTACAAATACGCCACAAAATTACTGCAACATTATCGCTCTCACAAATAAATGGTTATTTTTTATCATCCACATCCCCCCTACCTTGCAAAATTCTCAATCGACGGCACGTCAGCCCACTATCGAGGGCGGAGTGGCGGGAATGTGGGTGCTCTTGACGCGCCACTCTTTAGGGTAGAGGTTGTTGGCACGGTTGCCGAGATTCTTCACGAAGCCTATGGGCGTGCCGCGATACGCCACCGCCACAATGCCCCGCGGCGCATCCACAGCTATCGTCTCGCCCCGCAGATATGCCATAGCCGTGGTATAGTCGACCTCATATATGGCAAACGCCTCCCGGTTGAATGCCGTGGAGAGTAGCAATCCGTGAGAGGGGACTAAATCGCGACCTTTGGCAACCCCGACTTCCACCCCTGCATGAATCACACGCAGATTCTTGCGCAACATCTCCACCTCGTCGGCATGCACGGCAGCCACAGCGGTGACACTGCCCTGAGCATCGGCTGAAAATGTGAAATCGCCTTTCAGCCAAGTTCTCGCACAGGCAGGCACTGCGGGCACTTTCTGCGCGCCCCTCGTCCCTTTTGCTCTTGCCGGCCTCACCACAGCCGCCTCGGCAACTCCGGGCTTGCGCAGCACAGCCACAAAGAGGCCCTCGCCACGCGTGCGATGCGGCATGAAGCGATAGCAATGCTCGGCGGTGCCTATTCCGCCTCCTATATTCCACTCGGCAGGGAAATTAAGGTCAACACTCTCGGCGCCATACTCCCTTACGATATATTCAACCATCGCCTCGTCCTCCGAGCGATTGTAGGTGCAGGTGCTGTAGATTAGCAATCCGCCATCACGCAGCGCCCTCCACGCATTGTCCACAATCTCGCGCTGACGCGCGGCACATTGCGCCACGAGAGCGGGGGTCCACTGTGCCACAGCTTCGGCGTCCTTGCGGAACATACCCTCGCCGCTACACGGAACGTCGGCCGCCACCACGTCGAAGAATCCCTCAAGGCGGCTCAAGGCGGCGCTGTCGCTATTCGTAACCACGCATGCGGGATTCCCCCATTTCACCACATTCTCCTTGAGAATCTGCGCGCGATTGCCCATAATCTCGTTGCACACCATCAGCGAGCCTTCGGGCAAGGCGTCGAGGGCCGCCGTGGTCTTGCCTCCGGGAGCGGCACAAAGGTCGAGATAGCGCACCGGGCACTCCAATAGTTGCTCCACGATGCGCTGCACCACCATCGACGATGCGTCTTGCACATAGTAGGCCCCGGCATGCAGCAGAGGGTCGAAAGTGAACGGCCGCCGCTCGTCGAGGTAGAAACCACGGGCACACCACGGCACCCGCTCCACTCCCGCCGGCACGCCGACTCCCTTGCCATCATTCACACGCACCGCCACCGACGCGTCGGTGGTGCCTATCGCCTCAATCAGCCGCCCGGCCTCAGCCTCGGGCAGCAATCCGTAGATTTCTTTCAGAAAATCGCCATGAAGTTCCATCGCCTGTAATTTCAATCTATGATATATGAACGCCGCCACTCACGCCGTTATTATGAGCGCCACGGTGAGAAGGAGCGAGAAAATGAGCATATTGCGCGCCGTGCCTCCAAGAAGGGGGTTGAGGGCGGCGCCCTCGCTGCGCGTCAGCTTGTTCCATGTGGCCACGTGAAGCGTCAGGTAGAGCAGCGGCACCACAAGCACCCATGCAGGCACCACCACCCACAGCGGCGCAAGGAGCGAGATGGCTATGAATCCATTGAAAAGATAGCCCACCGAGGCTGCGCGGCGGCCGAAAATCACCACCGTGGTGCGCTTGTGTGCCTCGCGGTCGTCGTCGACGTCGCGATAGTTGTTCACAAGCAGCACGTTCACCCCCATCAGCCCCACCGACACCGACGCAAGCATGGTGAGCGGGTCGAAATATCCGCCCTGCACATAGAAGGTGAGGTTCACCGGCACTATGCCGAAGAAAATGAGCACCGCCACATCGCCGAGTCCGTGATACGACAGCGGATAAGGCCCGGCGCTATAGGCAAAGGCAAAAACGGCTATCAACACGCCCACGGGGAGAAGCCACCATCCGCCGAAGGGTATCAGGCAGCATCCCACGGCACATGCCACCGCAAGTGTAGCAAAAGTGACGTTGCGCAGTGTGCGCGGAGCTATGTCGCCTTCAGTGACGCCGCGCCGAGGGCCCACGCGCCCCTTTTTGTCGGCTCCGCGCTTGAAGTCGTAATACTCATTGGCAAAATTCGACACCACCTGCGCCAAAACGGCGAATGTGAAGCACAGCAGTGCCGGAATCCACGAGAATCGGTGATGAAACAGCGCGAATCCCACTGCCGTAATCACTCCTGCCACCGACACCGGCAGCGTGCGCAGCCTGGCGCACTCCATCCATATTTTTATCTTTCCTTTCATCGTTATTTTGAAATTTTACGTCTTTTCTATATGCATCGGGCATCGCCCTGAGCTAACGTCACAACGCCCATTGTCGGGCCCCCGGGGCGCCGTCATGCCGGCGCGATACCGAAGCAGCGCTTCACGGCGGCACGAATCAGCGCGGCGTCGCTGCCGTCCTCTTTCAGCAGGTTCAGCACGCGGTTGACGTACTCGTCCTTATTGCGCAGGTTGCATAGCTTGGCCACGTTGCTCTCATTGAGCATCGACTTCTCGTTGAACACCTTGAGCACCGAGGAGTAGTCGTTGGTGCGGATATACTCGTGAAACTGCCGGCACACGAGCTCATACATCCCACGAGGGTCGATTTCATTCACGAGATCGGACATGTGCTCCTCCAAAGCCGAGATATTCTGGAAACGGCGGTCGATTCTCACCTCCACCTTGCGCTTCACGCGGTGGCGCACATGCTGCAACGCCTGGGCCTTGAGCTGCGCTCGAAACATGCCTATCACGGCATCGCGCACCGCGAAAAACACCTTGTCGGGGTTGCGGTTCGAGCGCCTCGCCACGGTGCGGACAATGCCCTCGAGCATGAAAATATTCTCTATCTCGGCCACATTGGGCACAAATATGTTCTTGTCGCGCAAATATTGCACCTCCTTGTCCTCGCGGCGGTCGCGGTCGACGATGCCGTGGCTGTCGAG
>JBJEKJ010000094.1:0-24925 GCA_051878575.1 Muribaculaceae bacterium
CTCTTTTCCACTCACAAAGACAGTCTCGGCCTTAACTTTCTTAGAGGAAATTTACTACATTTTAGCGTGACTAATTGCTTTGACACATATAATTTTGATATTTGTGACGAAAGTATCGTGGTAGGCGAACTTTTAATACGGTCGAGCCTCGTCGCTGCGACGATAGGCCCACTTTTCCACCCCCGTAATCACCGCCATAAACGATGTAGCAGAGTTTAATTTCCTCAAAAAAGCAAAAAACTCTATTTTTCAACGAATTAACCAAGCAAATTTTAGAAATTCGGTGAATTGTGACCGTTTCGTTCGGTGAATTGTGACCGTTTTGTTCGGTGAATTGTGGAAATCGGGCCGATTTTGAGAGTCCTGAGGGGCTTATCGCAAGGGCAATGTGCGCCACGACGCCTCAATATCGGGCGACACCGAGATTGTGGGCGACTGCGCCTTGCGGTTGACCTTGACCGATTGCTGCGACACCTTTGCGGTGATGTAGTCGCCAAGCTCGCCAAGCGTCACCGCACCTCCGCTCTCCTGCAACTTGCTCAGCAGGTAGTAGGTGAACATTCCATGCCGCTTCTCGGCGTAGGGATACGCCGTCTGGTCGCCTGTGGCGGCTGTGAACACCACCATGGAGCCCTTTGGCTCGTCGGCACGGGGCTTTATCGCCACTCCGCGAGCCGACATCAACATTCCATCGCCACGCAGCGAGCCGCTGAAGCAGGCGTCGAGCAGCACGGTGACCGACTCGGCCTTCAGCGCCGACAGGCGGCTGTAGAGCTGCTCAATGGCATAGCACGTCTTGAGCTGCTGACTGCGCGCGTCGACAGGCAGCAGATATGCGTTGCGGCTTGCCTCGTCGGGCACTCCATGTCCGGCATAATAGAAAATCACGCGTATTTTTCCGCCATACACCTCCGATATGGCACTAATATCATCGATAGCGTCGAGCATATCGCCGTAGGTGGCATTTTTGTAGAGCCGCACGTTATCGTCGGGCAGACCGAGCGTCACTCGGCAATATTTGGCGAAGATGCTCGCATCGTTCACCGCAAATGGCACCTTAGCCACATATTTGTAGTCCTCGTTGCCGATAATCACCGCAAAAGTGTTCTCGCTCACCGCCGTAGCCTTGGGCAGATTCACGTCGATGGGGTCGAGGTTCTCCTCCTGTACCGGCGCGGCCTTCGCAGCCGGCTTCGGCGTGTCGGCATATCGGGCAGCAAGGGTAGTCTTCATAGCCGGAATAAACTTCGACAGCACTCTGACCGAAGCGAAATCGTAGAGTTTCTCCATATCGTCGGTCTTAATTGGCCTTATTGACGTCTTTTCGGCCGCAAGCAAGGCGTTGGAGCCGCTTTCCACGGCTTTCAGACTTAACGACACGCCGTTGCCCCCAGACTGGCGATTGCGCCGCGCCTCCACGAGCACCACAGCCTTAGCGCCACAAGCGCCAAGCACCGCACTCTCGGCTCCGGCAGCATCAGCGCCGGGATTTGCGGCCATATAGGAGTCGTAGGCGCCCTTGAAGTCGACCACCTCCACTCCACGCTTTGCGAGCTGCACGTTGAGGCTACGGACGGCCATCAGCAGATTCTCGTCGGCAGCCATGGCGGCAGCATAACCTCCCGTCCGGCGTGCGTCGGGCAGCACCACCACTTTGGGCAACGCCACCTCGGCGATGTCGACGCTCGCAGGCTCGGCCACCGGCTCACTGCCATAGACAGGCAGTTTGTTGGTGTCGACGTCGCGCAGCAAGGCCTTGTAGTTTATCTCCACAAGCATCACCGCGCGGAAACGCCCGTCGGGCTGCTTCTTTGGCTTCTCCTGCTCCACCGAGCCGCGTACGAACACCATGTAGCGCCCATCGGCGTACAGACGCTTGAAATAGTCGGGCTTCAGCTGAGCGGCATTCTCGGCAAGCAGCGGCTTGCCGCCGCCCACGCCCTCAATGCCACGGAACAGATAGGTGTCGACTGCCGACATGGCAGCCTGCTCGGCAGCCTGCTTCTTGTCGGCCGCGATACCCGACGAGCGCACCACAAATGATGTGGCACGATTTTCCACAAGCACGGCATCGTGTTCAAACTCATTCTGCGCCCACGCCCACAATGCAGGCACAAGCATCAAGGCCAACAATACGACTTTTCTCATAATTCCCGACGTAGTTTTATGTGACAACAGGCCTTGACAGGGCGTTGAGGTCGACTCTACCCTATCACGGCCCGCTAATTAATTCTCAATGATTAAAAAATAATGGTGATTCGTTAGAATATCGACTTGTCCACTTTGGTGATAATAGCGAGTTTCCTGCCATCGTTGAAGGCTGCCAAAATATCCTTGCCATTCTTTGTGACCTTGCACAGCGAGATGTCGCCACCCTCCACGGCCTCGGTCTTAAGCTCACCGATAACCTTGTTAATTTTGCGACCGGCGACCTCGCGCTGCTCGCACACGTCGAATTTCTGGCCCTTCTGTATTCCGAGGTCGGAGCCGAGGTCGATATACACCTTCTTTGCCTCGTCCTTCTTAACCTCGGCAATCTCAATCACCGTGCCTTGCAGCTTGAAAATGGCGTTCACATAGTCGTCGAAATTCAGCTTGGCGTAGGCTATTGCCTCTGAGCGGGCATCATTGGCCGTAGTGTGCAACGAGAGGAAGCTCGTAGTCGACTCGCGTGTCTCGTTGGAGACGGTGCTGCCATCGGTCAGGTTGTACACTTTCAATTGATACACAGCTTTTGCCGTATAGTAAGTCTTGCCGTTGGTCACCTTGCTTGTGGCGGTCAGAGAAGCGAGATGTCCGGTCATTGCATACTTTGCTCCGAGAGTCTTCATCGCATCGAGCAGCGCATTGTCGTCGTTTATTGCATTCTCCTGCGAGCGGCGAGCCATTTCGGCTTTCAGCACGTCGTCGTTGTTGGCATCGATGATGGTGAGACGCCCGGTTTCGTTCAAGCCCTCGATAATCGTATTGCGAAGCATCTCGGCATAATTGCTTCCCACACTCGACGAATAACTGAAATTGTAGATACAAATAACATCTTTCTTAGCTTGGGCGCTAAGCGTGGCAAAGCAGAAAATTGCCGCCACCAACATCAATAATTTTTTCATACGGCAAATAGTTAATTTGGATTAATAGTGCAAATATAGCTAAAATAATGCAAATTCAAAATTCCACCGCTTCATTTTGCCTATCCGAAGAAGAAATATGCCACCACGCTCACCGATGCGCGCCCTATTCTCTGCAAATTTGCGGAGAATACAGCTCATTTTCTCCGCAAAACTTGCAATTTTGATGGGAATAGATGTATCTTTGCATAAGACAGGCTGCATCTCGGCAAAAGAAATCTTAGCAAGCTATATTTCTTCTTTGCGCTCGATTTGCACTATCTTTGCATAAGACAGACGATAATTCAGCAAAAACATTGGTTATGGCATTGTATATCTGGCAAAACGATGATTGGCCCCTATTCACAGTTGACGTCGACACCATAAGCCCACTCTTGGCTGAGATCAACCATAAGCGCGGGCTTCTTGCCGGACGCATGGTAATGGTCGGACTGGAACATCGCGATTCCTTGCTAATCGACGCAATCAGCAACGAGATTATCGACTCTGCCGAGATTGAGGGACAGAACCTCAATCGCGACAGTGTACGCTCATCGGTTGCCCAAAGTCTCGGCATCAAGTATGAAGGTATTCCGGTGCAAAGCCGGTTTGTCGACGGTGTCGTACACATAATGCTCGATGCCACACACAACCACGCCACACCACTCACAGCCACCCGCCTGAAAGGCTGGCACGCAGCGCTGTTTCCAACAGGCCACAGCGGACCCTATCCTATTACCGTGGCGCAATGGCGGCAGGGAGATGCTCCCATGCAAGTGGTTTCGGGAGCATTCGGGAGCGAGAAAGTGCACTTTGAGGCCCCTCCGAGTACCGATGTGGATAGAATGATGGCAGATTTTTTAGAATGGGTGGAAACGTGCCACAACTCCGACCCGGTGGTGAAGGCCGCCATAGCGCATATATGGTTTGTCACGATTCACCCATTCGACGATGGCAATGGAAGGCTGTGCCGCACAATCACCGAACTGCTTCTTGCCCGCGCCGATTCCACAGCACACCGCTACTATAGCCTATCATCTGAGATTCTTCGACACCGCAACGGATACTACGACGCACTGGAACGTGCCCAAAAAGGCGGACTCAACGTCACAGAATGGGTACAGTGGTTCATTTCCATGCTCGGCAACGCCTTGGATACCGCCCTTCTTGCCACCAACGCTATAGTGGAAAAGACCAAATTCTGGGACCGCAACAGCAATATACCAATAAACGAGCGACAACGAAAAATCATCAACCGACTTTTAGGCAATTTTGACGGGAATCTGTCGACAACGAAATATGCGAAAATATGCCACTGTTCGCAAGACACCGCATCTCGCGACATCAACGACCTTATTGCCAAAAATCTGCTGATTGCCATAGGAGCGGGGCGCTCCACTCGCTACCGGCTCCTCCACTCGGAACCGTAGCCGGCCGCATACCGAGGCAACAAATCAGGTGTGTGTAGCTATCCGAAGAAGAAATATGCCACAAAAATGGCGGAAATCGAGCCCACCACGTCGGCAAGCAGGGCGTAGGGCACGGCATATCGGGTCTTTTTCACTCCTACGCTGCCAAAGTAGACGGCAAGGATGTAGAATGTGGTGTCGGTGCTTCCCTGCAAGCACGATGCCACGCGCGACACAAAAGCGTCGGCGCCATAGGTGTTCATCACGTCGACCATCATTCCACGGGAGCCGCTGCCGCTAAGAGGCTTCATGATGGCGGTGGGCAACGCCCCCACCCACTCGGCATCGATACCGAGAGCCGATACTCCGCTCGCAAGAGCCGTCGTAATCACCTCCATGGCCCCCGACGCGCGGAACATGCCTATCGCCACGAGCACCGCCACAAGATATGGTATTATCATCACGGCAGTCTTGAAACCGTCTTTTGCGCCATCGATAAATGCGTCGTACACATTCACCCTCTTCCTGAATCCGGCAAGCAGAAATCCTATTATGAGCGTGAAAAGCAGGAAATTGGCTGCGAAGCCCGAGTATTGCGCCACCTGCTCCTGCGTGAGCGTCGACAGATAGCCCACCACGGCGGCGATGAACAGCGTGAGGCCTCCCAACCATGAGAGAATCACCTTGTCGAGCAGATTGATTCGCTGCTTGATGCAGAGCCCTACAATGCCTATGAGCGTCGCTATGAAAGTGGATATGAGAATTGGCACGAACACGTCGGTGGGATTGGCAGCGCCACACTGCGAGCGATACATCATCACCCCAATGGGTATCAGGCATAGCCCCGAGGCGTTGAGCACGAGAAACATCAGCATGGCATCAGTGGCGGTGTCCTTCTTGGTGTTGAGCGACTGGAGCTCCTGCATGGCCTTGAGGCCGAGCGGCGTGGCGGCATTGTCGAGACCGAGCATATTGGCCGACACGTTCATGAAAATAGAGCCCATGGCAGGATGCCCTTTGGGAATGCCGGGAAACAGGCGCGAGAACAGCGGACTGATGATGCGTCCGAAGAACTGAATCACACCACCCTTCTCCCCTATTTTCATCAGGCCCATCCACAGCGAGAGAATGCCGGTAAGGCCTATGGAAATCTTGAACGCCTGCTCCGCCGAGGCAAACGACGCGCTCATTATCTCCGACCATATTCCGTAGTTTCCGGCAAATATCGTCTCACCCAAAGCCACAAGAAAGGCTATGGCGAAAAATGCAATCCAGATGTAATTAAGTACCATAAAATTGTGTCACACTGATTATTTTCTGCAAAAATACATAAATACAATCATAATTTCCCGTTTTTTCACATCCTTTTGCAATTAGCCACTCATGGCGCGGCTCAGCACACATGCTACAGGCTGACTATGCCCTATTTTCGGCCTGCCGCATGAAAACAGGCCGATTTTGCAAGGTAAATTGCCGGGGATTTTATAAATTTGAGCCTTGAAAACATCATTAATGGCATAACACTAATGGACAGCAACGTGAAAATATGGCAAGAGGAGCTGCGACAGGCCGCAAATCCCGGGAAAATAGGAATCCTATCCTCGTTCTTCAAGACCGGAAAAGGTGAGTATGGCGAGGGCGACCTATTCATAGGGCTTACCGTACCCCTCAACCGGTCCATCTCCCGAAAATACCACAATGAGCCACATGAGGCATTGTCGGCGATGCTCACATCGCCCATTCACGAATTCCGGCTTGCCGCACTGCTCGCACTGGTGGAACGCGCGCGCAAGGCGAAGACCGACGTCGTGCGGCGCAAGGCGATAGCCGACTTCTACTTGGCTCATACCGACCATATCAACAACTGGGACCTTGTCGATTTAAGCGCCCCGCAAATCATAGGAGAATACATGGTGGCTGCCGGCTCCTGCGAGATAGCCTACCGCCTCGCCCGCTCCTCACGCATGTGGGAGCAGCGCATCGGCATAGTGTCGACATTCACGCTTATCAAGCACGGGCATTTCGACGCCACCCTGCGCATTGCCGAACAGCTGCTGACTCACCGTCACGACCTGATACACAAGGCCACGGGATGGATGCTACGCGAGGTGGGAAAACGCGACGAGGCCACACTTGCCGCATTTCTCGACGCCCATTGCACGTCCATGCCACGCACGGCGCTACGCTATGCGGTGGAGCGCCTCGACCCCACGACAAGAAAACACTACATGACAAAGAGGAGCAATGATTGAGGCAAGCATATTCACATCGGTGGAGTTCTACACTATAGCCGTCACAACGGCGATTCTCATCGTGGGATTCATCTTCAATCCCTCAAGGCAATCGCCTGCGCTCACCTACATCTACACCGCCACCGTAGAGCCCGCCAAGCACCCCGAAGCCACCGACGGCTCAGGACTGACCATCGAGTCGCTCGACGACGGCACGTTGCTCGTGGTGAGACGCGGCGTGCAGCTGCCCGAAGGCTCTACTGCGCACGTCGACGCCGACCTCATCGACGACAAACTGACACTCACCGAGAAGCACCACCCGGCGGCGGGCGACGCACCAATGGCTCCTCACGACATAAGCGTGCGTGTCGACTGCCTGAAGGCCAAGCGCTACCACTTGCGCTACGAGGTGCCCGACTCCGGGCTATGGGGCGTGGCCACCATCGTAAATCACGACAATTTCAGCACAACCGCCTCACTGCAATTATAAGCCACATTTCGGCATCCGGCACAATTATCGGCCCATAAATACGTTAATAAAGAAACAGATAATGAATATATGAAGAATATCCGACTTTTTTCAATCATAGCGACTCTGCTGCTCACTTTCGCGCCCGTTGCGGCTCAGATGAACGTGGGTGGATGGAAAATTCACCCGATTTTCGGGAAAGACGTGCAGAATATTATCGATACCGGCAAGATGCTCTACTATTTGGTCAACGGCAACCTCTACTGCTACTACAAAGACTCCGACGAGAATGAGTTCATTTCCAAGCAGACGAAGCTCAATAACGTAGTCATCAAGCAGATATACTACAACTCCGAAAGCAAGTATCTGGCAATCGCGTATGAGGACTCCACGATCGACATCCTCTACGACGATGGATCGGTGGTGAACATTCCCGACATCAGCCAGACCAACATCGACCTCAAGGGCATCAACGACGTCACTTTCAAAGGCAACAGGGTGTATGTGGCCACCGAGTTCGGCTATGCGATCCTCAACAGCGACAAAGGTTTTGAAATCATGGAGTCACAGAAATACGGCGAGAGCATAGCGTCGATGGCCGAAGTTGCCGACTATTTGGTCATCTCCAAGGACGACGGCTCTTTCTACAGCCCCAAATCGCTCCAATATCACACTCTAAGCTCATTCAAGCTATTCCGCCAAAAGGGCAACGGCAAGATAACCGTAATCGACGACAAAACCCTGCTCCTCGACGAGGGATGGGTGTACAAGTACACCTTCAGCGAGGCAGGAGCCTCCAACCCCATTGTGGTCACCAAGGACACTTTCAAGAAAATAAGCCGCATATCCACCGGCTTTATTGCCACCGGGAAATACAAGCCTCGCTACATGTATATGCTCAATGCCGACTGTGTGGTGACATCGGCCACACCGCTCCCCGACGACATGCAAGAATCACTCTTGGCATCGACCGAGAGCGACGGCTCGCTGTGGGAGCTGTCGCCAAAGGGCGTGCGCCACATAATGATGGAGAACGGCGAAGTGTCAACCATAATGACCGACTATTTCAGATACAACGCATCGACGGTGTCGTATCCCTATTTCCTGCGCTACAACAACGCCCTCAACAAGCTGTTTGTGATGGACTGCGGCCCATATCTCAATAGAAACGACTACAACCTTCGGTCAAGCATCAACACGCTTGAGAATGGCTTCTGGACCGACGTGACGCCCGCCGAGGTGCCTACCACCGGAGCCTATGCCGAAAACGTGCTAAAAGACCTTTTCTCGCCTGTATTCGACCCCGACGACCCATCGACACTATATGTGGGCACTTGGTTTGAGGGTGCATACAAGCTAAAAGACGGAGAATCGGTAATAAAATACGATTGGACCAACTCGCCGTTCAACGTCAACTGGGTGTGCTGCATCAGCGACATAGCTTTCGACAAAAACAAGAACCTGTGGATGTTGCAGTGCATTAACGACCCTAAAATCCACGTATTGCCGAGGTCAAAGTCGCTGCTTGCCGAGGTTACGCCCGCCGACTGGATATCACCCGACGTCAACGTCCTGAACCCAAACTTCAAGTCACAGATGCTGATAACGAAAAAGGATGACATAAAGATGCTGACGACAGGCGGAGCCGCCGAGATTCTCATAATAATCGACGATGGAGGCAATCCGGCAAGCTCATCGATAAAAAACACTGTCATCGAATCAGGAAAGATCTACGACCAAGACGGGAAGCCTTACACTTGGGGAAACATTGAGTGCATGCTTGAGGACGCCAACGGAAAGGTGTGGATTGGAACCACCAACGGTGTGATTGAGATGAGTCCCGCCAATGCCTTCAACGCCAATTTCAGCGTAAACCGCATCAAAGTGCCGCGAAACGACGGAACCAACTATGCCGACTATCTTCTCACGGGAACCACGGTGACCGCTTTGGCAATCGACGGAGCCAACCGGAAGTGGATTGGCACGCTCGACATGGGACTGTATCTCGTGAGCGCCGACGGCTCAAATGTCATAAAGCACTTCAATACAAGCAACAGCATGCTGACGAGCAATCATATCCTCTCGATTTGCTGCGACCCAAACAACAACACCGTGTACATAGGCACTCCCAACGGACTCGTGGAGTATTACAGCGACGCCGCTCCGGCTTCGGAGGACTACAGCAACATCTACGCCTACCCCAATCCCGTGCGCCCCGACTATACCGGCGAGATAATCATCAGCGGACTTATGGACAACTCACTCGTCAAGATTGCCGATGCCGGCGGAAACGTGATTCGCTCTATCCGGTCGACAAGCGGAATGGCCACATGGGATGGCTGCTACAGCAATGGCGAACGCGTGAGGACGGGCGTATATTACGTGCTTGCCTCTCAGAACGAGAACGGCAAGAGCAGCGGCGTAGTCACCAAGATATTGTTTATAAAGTAATAAGAGATTTATTCGGCCGTGCTTTCGTTGAGATACTCGGCATAGATGCGGCACGCAAGGGCAACCGTCTCCACACACGGGCGCTTGCGATAGTATTCGGCCGTGCGCTCCTCGGGCTGCGTGGTTATGGGAGTCATAGGGCTCAATCCAAGCAACTCGGCGCAGACTATCGAGCCGGTGTGCGCCTTGAAGCGCCTTGCAAGCTCCTGCACAAGCTCGTAGTTCCTGCCACGTCCGGCAGTGTCGCCGGCAATCACCGAGCCATTCTCCATACCGGCAAGGATGAACATTCCGCTCACTGCGCCGCACGTAAGCCTCATCCGACCCATTCCGCCGCCAAACGACGCCGCAATGCGCAGCGCAAGCTCATTGTCGAGCCCATACACGTCGGCAAAAGCCGATACCACAGCCTGCGAGCAATTGTAGCCGCTCTTGAAACACTCCATGCCGCGCCTTACGCGCTCCTCTACGTCAACTCTCATATCCTCCTATTTCATTAATACGTTATTGTACACTTCCATAATCTCACGGGCCATAACCTCGGGGGCGAACCTCAACGAGTGCTCTATCCCGTCGGCAATCATCGTGGCGCGCAAGCCTTCATCCTCAATAGTGCTGAGCAATGCCCGGGCAAGGGCCTCGTCATCATCGGGATGCACGTAAATCGAGCTTTTCCCGCCAGCCTCCTCCAAGCACGAGCCTGTGGCCGCCACTACCGGCGTGGAGCTGCACAATGCCTCGAGAATAGGTATTCCGAACCCCTCGTAGCGCGAGGGATACACGAATGTCGACGCCATTTGATAGGCTGCCGGAAGGTCGGTGAAACTTATCCGGCGAAAGAGCACGCGATTCTCCAACCCATGAGCCGACACATAGTCGTGAATCAACCCGGCATATTTGGTCTCACGCCCCACAAGCACCAATTTTATGTCGGCAGGCAGGTTTCGCAGCGCCTTCACGGCAAGGAGCGCGTTCTTGCGCTCCTCAATGGAGCCCACATAAAGCACAAAGCGCCCCTGCGGCAGCTCATAGCGGCTCCTCACGGCCTCAATCTCCGTGGTGTCGCACTTACGCCTGAAATTGCGGTGACAGCCCTGATAAATTACGCTTATCTTGTCGGGAGAGATGCCATAGTCGCGCACGATGTCGCGCTTGGTACATTCGCTCACGGCAATCACATGCGTGGCGCTCTCACACGCCTTGCGAAACTTATAATCGTAAATTTTGCGGTCGATGGGCTTGTAGCAGTGTGGATAATAGCGGAAAATGAGGTCGTGGATAGTAACCACCGTGGGCACGTCGGTATGTGCCAGCGGAAGCTCGTTGCTCAATCCGTGAAAGATGTCGACGCCATCGCGCTCGAAATCGCCCACCAAGCCTCTTCCTACACGCCACAGCGACGGTAGGGCGCGACCCGAGGCCGTAGCCGGGGCATGCAGGCCGACGTTCTTGCGCAGCAACAACTCGGAAAGACGCGGATTCTCCTTGATTTTGGGGGCATAGAGCCAATATTCCCCATCGGGGTAATACTCTGAGAGCACATCTATCACCAAGCGGCTATAATTGCCCAATCCGGTATTGTTGCTCACTGCCCGCTTAGCATCGAACCCAATCCTCAAAGCCATTTTTATCAGCGAATTACGTTTATCTTTCCTACAAGCTCTCCCCTATCGCCACCCTCGCGCGATGCATATACCGAGTATCTTCCGGTAGCCACCCTCGCGCCGGTCTTGTCGCAGAGGTTCCACAGCGCCTTGCCGCCATCGGCCGAAATCACCGCCACGGCGTTTCCGCCGGCATCGGCTATCGTCACTATTGCGCCGCTCACGAGCTTGTCAATAAGCACGAGGCCCGAATATCCTGCGGGCACATTGGCCGGCGACACCTGTACTCGTGAGAAATCGGCCTCTCCCGATGTCATACCGGGCACAAACTCCACCAAGCCGCTGTCGGTGCCTATATACACCGCAGCACCTGTGGGCCTGCATGCAATCGACAGCACACGGTCGGTGGTAATCATACTGTTGGCGGTAGTGTAGTGGGCAAGCACCTTGGTTCCGTCGGCGCTCACATGATATACGCCCGACGTGAGCGTGCCAAACCACATATCACCCCTATTGTCAACTGCCATGCACGACACGTCCTCACGGGCGAGCAGGTAATCGGTGGTACCATTGTTGTCGGCTTTTATGCGGTTCACGGTGAACGAGTCGTCGAAAGCCGTGGCAGGATCGAAGCTGATCACGCCGTCGGAAGTGCCCAACCACACCATTCCCTTTGCATCCTCAAAGAGGAAATAGTGCCGTGTAGCCGTGAAATGGTTGCCGTCTTGGTCGATGAATGAGGTGTACTTGCGCTGTGTCACCGTGCCGCTTGCCGGATTGCCCCCATCGTCGGCAACAATCAGCACGGCATCGTAGCCACCGGTATCAAACACCTTTATGCCGCTCACCTTAGTGGCCACGAACATGCAGCGATACGATGACTGGATGGTCAAATCCACATTCACGGATATCCAATCCTCGGCGGTCGTCGTAGTAGCCGCCTGCTTGTCGCGCGGAAGCACCACGGCGCGGATACCATCGTCGTACCAGCTCATAACCCAAAGATTCTTGTTCTTATCGAAATCCAAAGCCGGCACTATGCAAGCCCAATTGGCATATTTGCTTATCAAGCTGTTGGACCAGTCGTATTTTGCAGCCACATTGCTTCCCGAAATCTTATACACTCCGTCGAACCACGTTCCGAAGTACATAGTATTTGGGTCGTCGGGGTCGAACACGGGCGAATAGATGTCAAGCAGGCTCTTGCCAGTACTACCGGGTACGGAAGATGGCGTGATATTGCTCCACGAGCCGTTCTTCAGCATATTGATAGCTCCCTTGATGCCGAAATTGCTGCTTAGGTCGTCGGCACTGCCGGTCATGGCATATAGGCCGTCGATGCCGGCATTGTAGCGCAGGAATCGGCACCTCTTGAACGAGGCGGCCTGCGGGATTGCATACTCCGAGGCATCGGCAAGCCCCGACGCCGTCACTTTCACGCTCCTCACGCCTTTGGCGTTGAGTTCCCACGCCATGCCATCGGCCTCCATATTGCTGAACAGGGCTTTAGCGCTCTCGTCCTCAAGAGTGTTCCATAGCTTTATGTTGCCTCCATTGTCGAAGCAGGCAAGTGCAACCGAGGCCACGCTTTTGGCCACTACCATATCGGCCGATTGCTGCAACTTTATGCCCGAGGCATACATCAGCGTGTTGGAGCTCAGCGAATTGTCGACATTCACCACCACATATCGCAAATTAGTGTCGGCAATCAGGAAAAATGCGTTGTCCGCCACCGGTCGCAACGATCCCGAGCCGGCGGCATCGGCTACGGCAAACTTATCCAACGAGGCATGCGAGTCGTCCACACCGGCGTGCACAAGACCTCTCGCGGTACTCAGCCATACATCATTCCCGACTCGGGCCGCCGACCGCACCTCGGCATAATACACGTTCGACTCCACAACACATCGGCGGGCAATATCGTAGGTTATATAGCCGAAATCGGTGGCTATATACATTATGTTGCCGCTGAACGAAACGTCGTTCACCGCCCTCGAGGCAGGCAGTAGCGCATCGGCAATGCTCGGAATGTTCGACACCGTGCCGTCGGAGGCTACGACGTCGATATTGGAATTGGCATATACCACTGTCACCACATCCATCTCATGATTGTAGTAAATCTCACTCACACCATTGTCGCTCATTCCATTGCGCTTCGTCAGATGCGATAAGACCGCAGTCGCCTTGTCGTATCTGAACAAGTTGTTGTCGACAAGGAAATACACAGCACTTTTCGACTGCAACACCGTGGTCACTCCACTGCCAAACACGGCATGCGTATTCCAGTTGCCTTCTTTGAATTGCGCAAACAAGCCGTCGGCCATAGCAAGCACGGCGACCAATAATGTCAATATCCTCTTTGTCATATCCAATCGGGATTTCTATTTTTATTCTATATTATGAAAATTGCAGTTGCAAATATAGTGCAAATCTCTTAATATTCAGTCCCGACGTACTGTTTTTTTGCGAAATTGCGGGTCCGTGAGCTTCTCGGCTCCGCATTTGCCCAAAGTGCCACGCCACGATGCCACTTCGGCCTGTGCGTCAAGCCGCATAATACGATAGAATTTTTTAGTTTTATTTGCAATTACGCCATCCTTACACTAATTTTGCAAAAAATTTAGAACGGCACCAATGAGAAAAATCACCGCCACAGTAATAACCTACAATGAGGCCGACCGGATAGGGCTTTGCCTGAAGTCGCTGCAAGGCGTTGCCGACGAGATAATCGTTGTCGACTCCTTCTCCGACGACAACACACTGGAAATATGCTCGCAATACAACTGCATAGTGACGCAACGGCGCTTCAACGGCTACGGAGCCCAGAAGCAATATGCCGTGTCGCTCTCCACCAACAGCTATATCCTATCGATTGATGCCGATGAGTTTCTCGACAACGAGCTGCGCAAGTCGATCATAAGGCTGAAGGAGGAGGGGTTCGCCCACCGCATTTATGCGCTCAACCGCATGAACTACTACTGCGACGTGCCGATTCGCCACTGCGGATGGCAACCCGACCGCCCGATTCGGCTTTTCGACAAGCGATATGCGAGCTGGAACCTGCGCGACGTGCATGAGACGGTGATTTTCCCGGGTACACTGCGCCCCGAGCCCATTCAGGGCAGGCTGATACACCACCGTTGCAGCTCGCCCGAGGAATACCGCCGCAAGGAGGAGCGCTATGCCTCTATCAACTCACGCATTCTGGTGGCTGAAGGACGGAATCCCGGACTGCTGACCCCCTACCTGAAGGCGGCGATGGCATTCCTGCGCACCTACGTAAGGCACCTCGGCTGCCTCGATGGGAAACAAGGAATGGAGATAAGCCGCACGGCGGCATACGCTGCGTTTGCCACCTACAAGCTCGTGCGCCGGCGAAGCAGCTGATTTGTTTTTCCTGATAATCGCACAAATATGGCCATAAACATCTTTCACATAGTTTCCGACAAGAATTGGGGTGGGGCAGAGCAATACGTCTACGACCTTGCCTCGGAGCTGCGCGCACACCAATGCTACATCGAAATCGTGAGCCGCAACAAGCCGCAAATCCTCAACCGCTTCCGCGAGCTTGAGGTGCCTATCTCGATTCTGCCGCTGAAGGGAATGACCGATATCGACAGCACGCTACGATTTGCCCGGCTTATAAAGAAAGGGAAGAATATCGTGCACGTGCACAATGCGAAAGATGCGGCTACAGCCCTGCTTGCACGACGCATTTCCGAGAATAAGAACACCCGCGTGGTAATGACGTGCCACAGCGTGACAAAGCCGAAGAAAGGGCCTATCTACAAGAGAATTTACCGCGAGATAGACAAGATTATTTTCGTGTCAGACCTCGCCCGACGCACTTTCGAGGCTTCGAGACACAATATGAACCCCGA
The DNA here is from genome assembly GCA_051878575.1 of Muribaculaceae bacterium. Taxonomy (GTDB): domain Bacteria; phylum Bacteroidota; class Bacteroidia; order Bacteroidales; family Muribaculaceae; genus CALZFJ01. Next base: position 15,150 of record JBJEKJ010000094.1, read on the forward strand.
CAGGCTGACGGTGATTCACAATAGCGTGCACCACAAGCTCGACAATCGCGACAAGGCGGTGAGCCTGCGTGAGAAGCTCGGAATCGCCCCCGGAAAGAGGCTTGTCATGTTCCACGGGCGAATTGCTCCCGAGAAAGGCGTATCGGTGCTGCTTCGTGCGCTAACACAGCTCGACAAGGAGCGCTATCACCTCGTGATGATAGGCGCCGGTGAGACGAAATACATGGGAATAATAAAGGCGTTCATCGTGGCAAACCAATTGCTGCGAAACGTAACTTTCCTCGGTTATCAGGACGACGTGCAGCCGCTGCTTGAGCAGTGCGACTTCGGTGTGCTGCCGTCGGTGTGGCAAGAGCCTTTCGGGCTCACCAATCTGGAATATATGATGCTTGGGAAAGCGCACATAGCCACCAACAACGGCGCCCAGAAGGAGTATGTCGACGACGGACGAACGGGATTGCTTGTGCCGCCTGACGATTACCGCGCCCTTGCCGACGCCATAGAGCAGCTTATCGACAATCCCGACTTGTGCAGGGCGATAGGGGAGGCCGCGCAGCGTGAGTTCGACTCCAACCTTAGCTACACGCATTTCTACCAAAGGCTGACCGACACTTACGACAGCCTGTTCTGAGCTCATCATCAATTTTCGTCGCCGCGACTACGATTTGCGCGCTGCAATGAATTTTTCAAATAGTTGACGCCAAAGCTCGCCGATTCGCTCCGGGCTGTATTCGAGCGACTTTTTCACCACATTGTGGCGCATCTCCATCACCGCGCCGGCGTCCATCATTGCGAAATCGAGCATTTTTTGAGCGTAAGCCCTCACATCGCCTTTGGGGCACAGGAAGCCGTTCACTCCACTCGGCTCAACGATGGTCCGAACACCTGCCGAGCACTCCATGGCGATAGGTATCACACCCTGTGAGCGAGCCTCAGTGAGGCACAGAGGCCATCCCTCATGCTCTGAAACGAGGCAAACGGCCGACGCGTCGCGATAGAACGCCGACACATCGCTGTGGAATCCGGCAAAAGTCACCCGTGGAAGATTTGCGGCTCTACGCCGTAGTTTGTCACCTTCCTCGCCGTCGCCCACAATCACCAAGTTCCACTGCGGCAGCTTGTGGTGAATGAGGCTCCATGCATCAATGAGCCGGTCCACCCGCTTGTCGCCATGTGTCAATCTTCCCACGAACAGGAAAGTAGGCTTTTTATTGAAGTTCACATCTCCGACCGGTGTCTCCATATTGGGAATGGCATGGATTTTTCCGGCATCGATGCCAAGTCTCGAGGCAATTTCAGTGCGATAAGGCTCGCAAAGCACGGTGAAAGCATCGTTCACGGCAATGTCGTGAGAATATTGCTTTATGAACTTGCGGTCGTAGGTTTGCAATATATTATCCTTGACAAAGAATACAGTGTGGTATTCAAGCCATTTGAGCCACGACTCACTTTTCCGGGCAATGGCGTTCATGCGCTTATTGGTAATCTCCCAAAATGGCATGCCGTGGTGAGCATAGATTGTGCTACACCCCATGGCATGAATGCGGCAGACAACATTCAGGTGTCGCCCCACTGCCACCAGCACATCGATGCCGCACTTCTCTACTTCACGGACAATCATCTCTTGGTCGGCAGCCGATTTTTCGATTCGCGGCTCGGGGAGTGTCACTATGTGAAAACGCGAGGCGTCGATTGCCTCGGGCATCTTTTCGGGATAATATTTTGCTGTAAACACAAATATCTCGTAATCCTCCAGCGCAAGCAGATGCTTTGCTATGTCGAGTGTAACGCGCTCAGCACCGCCAAAAGGGAAATCGGTGTGCACGAATGCTATTTTTTTCGTGGCTTTTTCCATTGCACAGAATTGCTAAATGTAGATTTTGATTAGATTCTCGAAAAGTTGACGCCAAAGCTCGCCGATTCGCTCCGGGCTGTATTCAAGCGACTTTTTCACCACATTGTGGCGCATCTCCATCACCGCTCCGGCGTCCATCATTGCGAAATCGAGCATTTGACGGGCAAATGCTTCCACATCGCCTTTGGGGCACAGGAAGCCGTTCACTCCGCTCGGCTCAACGATGGTCCGAACACCTGCCGAGCACTCCATGGCTATTGGTATCACACCGTTGGCTTGAGCCTCTGTGAGACACAATCCCCATCCCTCATACTCCGAAACGAGGCAGATGGCCGACGCATCGCGATAGAACGCCGATACATCGCTATGGTATCCTGCAAAAGTCACCCGAGGGAGATTAGTGGCTCGACGCCGGAGATTGTCACCCTCCTCGCCGTCGCCCACAATCACCAAGTTCCACTGCGGCAGCTTGTGGTGAATGAGGCTCCAGGCATCAATCAGTCGGTCCACTCGCTTGTCGCCATAGAAAAGCCTGCCAACATAAAGGAATGTGTTTTGTTTATTGAAGTTCACATCTCCGGCCGGTTCCTCCATATTGGGAATGGCATGGATTTTTCCTGCATCGACGCCAAGCCTCGAGGCGATGTCGGTGCGATAAGGCTCACAAAGCACGGTGTAGGCATCGTTCACGGCAATGTCGTGAGCATAAATTCGGTCCATCCGCTTGTCGTAGGTGTGCAGCAAGTGATATTTTATGAAGAAAATCGTGTGATATTCAAGCTGTTTCAGCAGCGACTTGTGCCGAGACGCTGTCATTCGTTTGTGCCTCACCTCCCAGAAAGGCATACCGTGGTTGGCAAAAATCGTAGCACAGCCCGATTCACGCAATCTGTGAGCGATATCCACATGATGCCCGATAAGCACCACTACATTTATATCGCACGATTTCACTTGTTCCACAATTCGGTCGCAATCGGCATCGGTGAGGTCGTTTTCGCCCGAAGGCAACACATGGATGTGGAATCGGCTATCGTCGATAACCGGGAGCATCTTTTGAGGATAGAATTTCAGCGTGAACACAAAGAACTCATAATCAGGGCGCGACAGCAAGTAGTTGGCAATATCCACGGTCACTCTGTCGGCACCTCCGGTGGGAAAATTGCTATGGACGAATGCTATTTTTCTCATATTCAATGTGTGTCAACAAAAAGACCGACGCTAACGCTTCAACAATTTAAGATACAATTGGATATAGCTCTCAGCACAGTGGCTCCAAGTGAATGACGCGGCATGACGCCGCACTGCCTCGGCAGCCTCCTCTGGGCGTGAATAGAAATCGGCAAGACCTTCGCGCACGGTGAGAGCCATATTCTCCTCGTTGAGATTATCGAAGAAATAAGCATTTGCGCCACCCACCTCAGGGAGCGAGGTAAGGCTCGAAAGGAACACCGGCTTGCCGAAATACATGGCTTCGAGCGGAGGCAATCCGAAGCCTTCGCACAACGAAGGAAACAGGAACGCCTTGCAGTGGCGGTAAAGCTCGGCTTTCTCCTCATTGCTCACATTCTCAAGCATAATGACATTCGTAAGTCTCCATTCGGCGATTTTCGCCTTTATGCCACTGATATACTCAGTGGATAGATTCCCCACCACCACAAGCCGCTCGTCGGGCAGATAGCGCATCATTTCCACGAGTTTATGCACATTCTTCTTTGGCAGGAGGCTGGATATGTGGAACAGGTATCCGTCGGCAATGCCGAATCGGCTTATGTCGCCATGCACGTCGTTAAGGTCGGTCACACCGTTGTAAATCACCGAGCCTTCCATTCGCGGCGAGAAATGCGCCTCAACATCCGATTTCACGAACTGAGAGATATAGGTAAGCACGTCGGCACGCTTTAATGCTTTGGCAAACTTGCGCTTCCGCCTCTCGAGCTTGTGTCCGCTTTTCTCATACATGAAATTGATGTCGTGCACCGTCATCAGATTCACTCCTGCATTCCTCATGAATTTCAGCTTCGACATCTGCTGTGTAAGATGGCAAATGTCAAAGCGCTCACTGGAGTAGCGTACCATGCAACGCAATAGCGGCGTCAAGGCAATATACCTCACCTCGTCGCCAAATTGCCCTACATATTTTTTGGGAACTATGAATGTGAGCTCAATACCGTGTTGCCGGCGCAGGGTGCCGGCACGACGCGCTAGCTCGCTGCCAAGCTGCCACTCAAATTCACCTAACCCCACATTGCGGTTTCGTATATCGAAAAGATACACTGCAATTTTCTTTTGGGCTTTCTCCATTTCAAATCATCTTTCCACTCGGGATTTCACTACTTTTTGTTACTATTATACAATTATATACGCGATAGGCAAGATATTAAAAAATATCGGCTACACACGCACATCGTGAGCGCACAAGCACAATTGCCTTCTCACTGCAAAGATATTGCAAATCGAGCGCAAAAGCAACAAGTTCACTTGATTTATTTTGCCGAGATGCAGCCTATCTTATTAAAAGATATTGTTTTCTCGGGGAATAAGCAAAAAAGTCGCCGCTTTTCACTTGAGCACCAAGAAATCCCCGCTATTTTATCATAAGGGAAAATATTGAAGATGCAATACAAGATTCCTGCAATATAAGCAGAAATGACGATTTTACTACACTCTGTTATAATGCTGCGGCAATACGCCTAATGCCTTTCAGCCTATTGAGAAAGGTTTTATCATGCTTGATTATTTGCAAATCGTAGTCGGTTTGTAATCCAATGAGGATATGAGCCGGAATTCCTAACGCAGCTTCGCAAAGTAGAGCAAATTGCGGACTGACGGGGCGCTTCCCATTTACAATGTCATTAACCACAGAGTAAGAGACACCAATTTCATTGGCGAGGTGGCGCTGCGACAAATGTCGGCATTCGATTTCATCGCGTAGGAGTTCGCCCGGATGTGTAGGAGCAAACGGCTCTACGTTGTTAGCAATCATTTTTGGATTAACGCCTTCAATTTCAATCATATCCTTGAATAATTTATTCATAGTGGTTTGACAATTCCAAAATATTACATATTGTGATTTTAGGTTCATTCCTTTCATCAACAATAAATTCAAGTCGATACTGAATATTTACCCTGATAGATGATATTCCACGTTTATCACCTTTCAACACTTTATAATGCAGCGACGGTAGCAAATATAAGTCCTCAATTCCTTTAGCCTGCTTGAGATAATTAATGCATCTCACATAACGCTTTATGACATCGGGCTGAAATCTATATTTTTTGTCGCATTTTCCAACTTCATAAAGATTCAAAAGATATTCTTTTTCAAATATAACAATCATTATGAATTATTTAGAACTGAGTTTAGAGGTTTTTACCAACAAAACACAGTGAAACATTTTCACTGCAAAGATATTGCAAATCGAGCGCAAAAGCAACAAGTTTACTTGATTTATTTTGCCGAGATGCATCCTATCTTATTAAAAGATATTGATTTCTCGGGGAATAAGCAAAAAAGTTGCCGCTTTTCACTTGAGCACCAAGTTTTTTGTGCTAATCTTTTTGTTTTTTGTGCCGTGTTGACGTAATTTTGCACTGAAAATGAGCGTTAGATATAAAATAACAGTCAATCCGCGATATTCCCGCTTGCGTGAGTTTGTGGAGAGTGTCCCTCAACGCGGAGAGGAGCTTGGCGAGGTAATATACCGTGCGCGGAATGCGGTGTTCAGCAATACCGACACCGATACTCCGCTATGCATCAAGAGCTTCAAGGTTCCGCCACTCTACAATCGTATGGCTTACTCTTTTATGCGCAAGAGTAAGGCCCGCCGCTCCTATGAGAACGCCTTGCGGCTGCTCGATACCGGCATCCTCACTCCCGAGCCGGTAGCCTACGTGGAAGTGTATAGCTCAGGTCTGCTTGAGCGAAGCTACTACATCAGCCTGATGCTCAATGCCCGCAATGTGCGCGAGTGGCAGATGCGACCCGATGGCGACCGCATTGCCGACGGAGTGGCGCAGTTGCTCCACCGCCTTCATTCGGCGGGAGTGTGGCATCGCGACTTCTCGCCGGGAAACGTGCTTGTCGATGCCGATTACCGCTATTACCTTATTGATATCAACCGTATGCGCTTCGGCGTTACCTCAAAGGCTAAATTAATAAGCAATTTCAAGAGCATCAATATGAATGTCGAAGCCACCGAGCATCTTGCACGGCTTTATGCCCGCTATGCCGGCATTGCCGACGTGGACGGCTTTTTGAAAAAGGTGATGCGTGAATTTGACTCATTCTGGACTCACTGTCACCGCAAGAACGCACGCCGTGAGCGCCGACGGCTGAGGCGCGAGGCTCGGAATGAAATGAAAACAAAGCAAATAAGCGAAAAATGAGAACTAACAAGACAAATCCTCTGCAAGCAGTCGTCAATAGCCGACTCGGCGGAATGGCGTGCAACATATTGATGGCATATATCGTGTTTATGGTGGCACGATTGGTGTTTTTTGCCGTGAATATAAGCTATTTTGCGGATTATCTATCATGGCCGCTTGTCGCCGACATGCTCAGGGGCGCCGTTGTGTTCGACACCTCGGCGATAATCTATGTGAATGCGCTATATGTGCTCTTGGTGCTGTTTCCGCTGCACAAGAAGGAGACCGGCGGCTATGCCACATTCACAAAGTGCGTCTATATGACACTCAATGGAGTGGCACTTGCAGCCAATCTTGCCGACTGCGTGTATTTCGGATTCACCAACCGCCGCACCACCGCCACGGTGTTTGGCGAATTCAGCAATGAGGGAAATCTGGGAGGAATCATAGGCACCGAAATGCTCGGCCACTGGTATCTCGTGATACTCTTCGCAGGCATAATGTGGCTTATGTGGCGGCTCTACCGCAAGCAGCCCGTACTGAAGCCCCACAGCCTGCGCAGCTATTATATCACACAGACTATAAGCCTCGTAGCCGTAGTACCACTGTGCATCGCAGGCATCAGGGGCGGCTTCGGCCACGCCGTGCGCCCCATCACCATCAGCAATGCCAACCAATATGTCAACCGCCCCATCGAGGCAGGGATAGTGCTCAACACGCCATTCTCCATAATACGCACCATAGGCAAGAAGCCTTTCGTCACGCCCACATATATGAGCGACGTGGAGATGGAGGCACTCTACTCGCCCGTGCATCACCCCGTGGAGGGAAAGGCGTTCACACCCAAGAACGTGGTGGTGCTCATAGTGGAGAGCTTCGGCAGCGAATACTCCGGAATGCTCAACAGCGACCTCGACGGCGGCAGCTATCGCGGCTTCACGCCATTTCTCGACTCGCTGATGACTCGAGGCACCACGTTCAAATACAGCTTCAGCAACGGCCGCAAGAGTATCGACGGCATGCCTTCGGTGCTGTCGGGCATACCGATGTTCGTGGAGCCCTTCTTCCTCACTCCGGCATCGCTGAACAATGTGAGCAGTATCGCCGGCGAGTTGCGCCGGAAAGGATACTACACGGCCTTCTTCCACGGCGCCCCAAACGGCTCAATGGGATTCTACGCATTCGCGCGCACGGTGGGGTTCTCCGACTATTTCGGGCTCGACGAATACCGAATGAGCCGCCCCGGCCGCGACGCCGACTTCGACGGCACATGGGCTATATGGGATGAGCCGTTCCTTCAATACTTCTGCGAGGAGATGGGAAAGATGAGCGAGCCATTCATGACGTCGGTGTTCACGGCGTCGTCGCATCATCCTTTCGCGCTGCCGGCCGAATATGAGGGCAAGTTTCCCGAGGGCAAAGTGCCTATACACAAATGTATAGGCTACACCGACCTTGCGCTGCGCCGCTTCTTCGAGAGTGCGAGCAAGCAGCCGTGGTTTGCCAACACGCTGTTTGTGCTCACCGCCGACCACACCAACCAGTCGTGCCGCAACGTCTACGAGACCGACCTCGGCGTGTTCTCCGTGCCTATCGTGCTCTATGCGCCCGGCGACCCGACCCTCACCCGAGGTGTCGACGACCGCCCGATAGCGCAGCAAATCGACATCATGCCCACCGTGCTCGGTTACTTAGGCTACGACCGCGACTACATCGCATTCGGCTGCGACCTGCTTAACACGCCGGCGAAGGAGACTTTCGCCGTGAGCTATCTCAACGGCATATACCAATATGTGAAAGACGACTACCTGCTGCAATTCGACGGCACGCGCACCAAAGCCATCTACCGCTTCAAGAGCGACCGCCTGCTGCGCAACAACCTCGTGGGGCGCACCAAGCAACAGCCGCGCCTTGAGCAGGAGCTGAAGGCTGTTATACAGCAATACATGCAACGAATGAATAACGACCAACTGACAATAAAATGAGACCAACCCCTACCGGCAACGACCGCCGTGCGAGCCTTGTGTCAGCACAATACCTGCTTCCGTTCATCCTCATCACCTCGCTGTTTTTCATGTGGGGTGGGGCACGCGCCATCCTCGACGTGCTCAACAAGCACTTCCAACTCACCTTCGGCGTGACGAAAGCCCACTCGGCACTCATGCAGTCGGCAATCTACGGAGCCTACTTCCTCATGGCGATTCCTGCCGGAATGTTCATCAGGCGATGGGGCACGCGCAAGGGCGTGGTGACGGGTCTCGTGACATTCGGCATAGGCTCGCTGCTCTTCATCCCCACAAGCTATGCCATGAGCTTCGAGCTGTTCCTGCTACCACTGTTCGTAATAGGCTGCGGCCTCGTGATGCTTGAGACTGCCGCCAATCCCTACGTCGCCCTGCTCGGCGATCCCCGCACCTCGGCAGGACGTCTCAACCTCGCGCAGTCGTTCAACGGACTTGGCTGCATCATGGGCGTGCTGCTTGGAGGCTTCTTCTTCCTTCACGACGACGTGGCAAGCTCCTCCGGCACCGAGATAGCGCTGCCATATACCTATATCGGCATAATAGTGCTTGCCGTGGCACTGTGCTTCACCCGCGTGAGGCTTCCCGAGGTAGGGCAGAGCAGGGCCGACGACGGTGTAGCGACCAAACGCCCGTTTGAGCGGTTGTTTTTCGTGGGACTTGCCGCACTCGTAGCCTATGAGATAGCAGAGATATCAATCAACACATTTTTCATCAACTATATGAGCGACGACGGATTCCTGACGCCGAAAGAGGCCTCAACGGTGCTTTCGATAGCCGGTCTCGGACTGTTCATGGCCGGGCGCGTGGCGGGAAGTCTGATTATGCGTCGCATTCCGGCGGCCACAATGCTGCTACTGTGCTCTATCGGCGCCGTCGCCACAATGCTGCTCACCATCATGCCACTCGGCGCGGTGTCGAAGTGCGCCCTTGTGGCCTGCTACGTGTTTGAGAGCATCATGTTCCCCACGATTTTCGCCATGTCGCTGAGCCACAGCGGCGGCAACACCGAGCGCGCTTCATCGATACTCATGCTTAGCGTGGTGGGCGGCGCAATAGGCCCGGTGACGATGGGGTGGGTGGGCGACACCTTCTCCAATGCCGCGGCATTCGTAGTGCCCCTAATCGGCTTTGTGGTGGTGCTCGTCTTCGCACGGCTCTCTCAGCGACATCGCACATCCACTACGGCAGTGTGAGACAGGCCCCTCTCACGGCCTCAGTCACATCAAGCCACCGAAGTGTCGATTTATGCTCACCGGCACTCATTTTTGGGTAAATTCCCAAAAAAACGAGGCTTATTTTTGATAGTTTATCTACAAATCCACTATATTTGCTTACAATTTATAATATTTAACAGTCATATTGCACATTGAATTGCAATATGGCTGTATATTTGCGAACTTTTTTTGCTGTGCATAAAATAAATTAACAATTCAATTATACTGCTTATTAGATTATCAAGACATGAAAAAATTTCTACTTAACGTGAGTTCGACGAATTCAAAACAAAGCAAGCTGTGTGTCAAATGTACGTT
>JBJEKJ010000095.1:0-24585 GCA_051878575.1 Muribaculaceae bacterium
GTACCGTTATCGCACTCAACAAGCGTGAGGTAGTGGTTAACATTGGCTACAAGTCGGACGGTATTATTCCTTTTAACGAATTCCGCTACAATCCCGACCTCAAGGTTGGCGACAAGGTAGAGGTGTTCATCGAGAACCAAGAGGACAAGAAAGGTCAGCTTATCCTCTCGCACAAGAAGGCCCGCGCTGCCAAGAGCTGGGATCGCGTGAACGAGGCTCTCGAAAACGACGAAATCATCAAGGGTTACATCAAGTGCCGCACAAAGGGTGGTATGATTGTCGACGTGTTCGGCATCGAGGCCTTCCTCCCCGGCTCGCAAATTGATGTCAAGCCAATCCGCGACTACGATGTATTTGTCGGCAAGACAATGGAATTCAAGGTCGTGAAGATCAATCAGGAGTTTAAGAATGTTGTTGTCTCTCACAAGGCTCTTATCGAGGCCGAGCTTGAGCAACAGAAGAAGGATATCATCGCCAAGCTCGAAAAGGGTCAGGTGCTCGAGGGTACCGTCAAGAACATCACTTCATACGGTGTGTTTATCGACCTGGGCGGCGTGGATGGACTTATCCACATCACCGACCTCTCTTGGGGCCGCGTGAACCATCCGGAGGAGGTTGTCACTCTCGACCAGAAGCTCAATGTGGTTATTCTCGACTTCGACGACGAGAAGAAGCGCATCGCTCTGGGCTTGAAGCAGCTCCAGCCGCATCCATGGGATGCTCTCGATGCCAACCTCAAGGTGGGCGACAAGGTGACAGGCAAGGTAGTGGTTATGGCCGACTATGGTGCATTCATCGAGATCGCTCCGGGCGTAGAGGGTCTTATCCATGTGAGCGAGATGTCGTGGTCGCAGCACCTCCGCTCGGCTCAGGACTTCATGAAGGTGGGCGACGAGGTAGAGGCAGTGATCCTCACCCTCGACCGCGAGGAGCGCAAGATGTCGCTCGGCATCAAGCAGCTTAAGCCCGATCCATGGGAGAACATCGAGGAGAAATACGCCGTTGGCTCAAAGCACACTGCAAAGGTGCGCAACTTCACCAACTTCGGTGTGTTCGTAGAGCTTGAGGAAGGTGTCGACGGTCTTATCCACATCTCCGATCTCTCTTGGACAAAGAAGATCAAGCATCCGTCGGAGTTCACTCAGATTGGTGCCGACATCGACGTTCAGGTGCTCGAAATCGACAAGGAGAACCGCCGCTTGAGCCTCGGCCACAAGCAGCTTGAGGAGAATCCATGGGACGTATTTGAGACTATCTTCACCGTTGGCAGCATCCACGAGGGTACTATCACCGAGATGCTCGACAAGGGCGCAGTGGTTGCTCTTCCCTATGGCGTCGAGGGATTCGCTACTCCAAAGCACCTCGTCAAGGAGGATGGAACTCAGGCCAAGCAGGATGAGAAGCTCAACTTCAAGGTGATTGAGTTCAACAAGGATGCTAAGCGCATTATCCTTTCGCACAGCCGCATTTTCGAGGACGAGGCTAAGGCTGAGGCCAAGAAGTCGGCTAAGAAGGCTGCAAAGGCTAACAACGACGATGCTCCTGTAATCAACAACACCATCGAGAAGACTACTCTCGGCGACCTTGAGGAGCTCGCTGCTCTTAAGGAGAAACTTTCGAAGAAATAATTTCAGCGAACGCAGATAATCGACAAGGCGGAGCCACAGCGGTTCCGCCTTGTCTTTGTAATAAGACGTACGCCGCAAAATAATAGAGGCTAAATATGGGCACTGCCTGAGCGTTTTTGATGTGTTCCTGAGCGTTTTTGATGCGTTTTTTGCGTGAATCCGCATTTTCCTCAGCAAATTATTGCTGTTTAGAAGAATTGTTGCTATCTTAGCCTATTAAAAGAAAAATTACCGGGAAAAATGGACCTTATCTATCTTTTTCTGACTACCTCGGAGTGGCTGTACACAATAATTATAGCCGCCTATTTAGCTACGGTGCTGAGCATCATAGCCGTGGTGATTTCAGAGAACCGAAACCCGGTGAAATCGCTGGCATGGGTCACCGCTATGCTGTTTCTGCCGGTGGTGGGAATGGTGCTCTATGCCTTCTTTGGCCGAAATCTGAAGAACAAGCACCTAATATCGCGCAAGGAGAAAATAAAGCTGCGCAACCGCGAGTCGTTCAAGGTAATTGATGAGTCGGCGCTTAACCTCTCGGAGGCGAGCAAGCAGCAGATTAGGCTTGCTCGCTCGCTTAGCGGCGCCATCTACTTTCCGGGCAACAAAATCGATATTCTCACCGACGGCCGAGAGAAATTCGACGTGCTGAAGCGCGACATTTTGGCTGCCCAAAAGTATATACACATGCAATACTACATCTTCGAGGACGACAAGATTGGCAATGAGATAAAGCAGCTGCTAATCGCCAAGGCTAAAGAAGGCGTTAAGGTGCGCGTGATATATGACCATGTGGGGTCGTTCCCGGTGAAGAAGACGTTTTTCCGCGAGATGATTGATAATGGAGTGGAGGTGCAGCCCTTCTTGCGCGTCACGTTCCCACAATTCGCCACTCGCATCAATTGGCGCAACCACCGCAAGATTACCGTTATCGACGGCGAGATTGGTTATATCGGCGGAATGAACATAGCCGACCGCTACATCGACGGTGTGAAATTCGGAGTGTGGCGCGACACGCATTTGCGCATCGTAGGCCCGTCGGTGGGCGGAATGCAATATTCATTTGCTGTCGACTGGAACTTCACCGCCGAGAGGCTGCTCGAGGAGACTACGCGGCGCTACGATGTCGACGACAACGACGATGCCGGCATACACCTGCTCACAAGCGGCCCCGACCGCCAATGGAGCAACATAGCCCTGATGTTTCTCAAGGCTATTTCCAATGCAAGGAAGCGCGTGTACATTCAGACACCCTATTTCCTCCCTACAGAGAGCCTGCTGAAGGCTCTGCAAGCCGCCGCGCTATCGAAGGTGGACGTGAGGGTGATGATTCCGCGCCGTTGCGACTCGGTGATGCTGCGCCGGGCATCCTATTCCTACGTGAGCGAGTGCCTGAAGGCCGGAATCAAGATATACCTATACGACAAGGGAATGCTTCATGCCAAGACGGTGATTGTGGACGACGAGTTCAGCTCTACCGGCTCAACCAATTTCGACTTCCGCAGCTTTGAGCACAATTTTGAGTGCAATGCCTTTATCTACAGCAAGAAATTCAATAGTGATATGGTGAGGATATTCATGGACGACCTCCGCGACTGCACGCGCATAAATCCTACGGCATGGCGCCATCGTCCGCCCATCGAGCGCTACAAGGAGTCGCTCGTCCGCCTTCTCAGCCCCATCCTTTAGTCGGAGAGGTGGTAGCGCGAGCGGAGTGATGCAAACTGCGGTGTCACCTTGACTGCGCGTAGCCAACTGTTCACGCTGTCGCACAGCTCCTGATTGTCCTTGCGGATTATCATCGACTGGAATTGGGTGAAGCTGATTCCGGTGTCGACGTTCACGCTCGGATATTGTGCCGCAAGTTGTCGTGCTGTCGACTCATTGATTACGGCGAAGTCGATTTCACCGGTAGCCACGCGCACGAAAAGCTGTTCGGGGCCATAATCGGCATCCTCGGCCACATTGATGCTGTCGCCAATCTCGCGGGCAAGGCTTTCGATGCGGTCGCGCATCGGCGATCCCTTCACCACCCACAGCGTTCGTCCCGCAAGGTCGAGCTGCGACTGCACGCTGAGAGTCCCGGCAGTGTCGGTACGCTGCACGAGCACCTGACGGTCGAGATATAGCTCGTCGGTGAACAGATATTGCTCACGACTCTCCTTAGTGACCGGGAATTGTGCTATCAGCATGTCGTAGCGACCATTATTCAGGCCCGAAAGTGCGTCCTCAAGCTGCACGAGCGGATAGAACCGCACATTGCGATGCCCGCGAAGGGCTATCAGCCTCGCGGCGTCGTAGCAGAATCCGCCGAGGGTATCGTCGTAGGTGTAGCACGACAGCGGCGAATACTCTATGGCTATGCGCAACGTGTCGCCTTCGGTGCCCGGTCCGGCCGTCGCCGTTCCCCGGCCGCTGCATCGGTGCAGCACCGCCATGAGCGAGATAATCACCGCGAGCAGAATGCTATATATCACGGGATTGCCCTTCTTGGGTATATGTTTGTTCTCCATAATCAATTATGATAATCAAGAGGAAATTGGATTAGTAAGACGTCAGTTCTGGAAGTCGACCGACAGGCCGAATTGCAGACGTCGGGCATTAAGCGGATAGTGAGGCATCGAGAAGTAGTTCTTCTTGCCAAACATTCCATCGCTCACATTCGACATCATCACGAAAAACCGCGTTTTTTTCAGCTTGAAGTCGGCATACACGTTGGCGAAGGGGAAGTTGCCACATTTAATCTCGTGCTGGTTGTAGAACGACATGGTGGCAGGGTTGTAGTTTGGGGCATAGTAATTGGTGTAGTAGCTGCAATCCACGCCCACGTTCACCTTCAGCACGCGCGCGATGGCGAAGTTCAGGAACATGTTGGAATAAATGGCAAATTTCGGCAAAGGCAGCACGCTCTCGTCCGACGATGTCTGGTAGGTGAGCGAGTTGTGCCAGTTGAACGGCCCGGCTTTCAGCTTGTGCGACAGCGAGGCGCTGAGCACCTGTATGTTGCTGCCGGCCTGAGCGGGCATTGCGTTCTCGTCGAAATATATGTAGTTCTGTATGTTTTCCACTCCCACATCCACCTTTGCGCCCACAAATGGCACGTCGAGGATTCCTCCGAGCCTTAATCGGCGCGTTTTGCCGAATTCGTTCTGCCATATAAAGTGGTTGGAGATATAGTTTCGGAGCAGATAAGGCACCTCCTCATTCTTGAAATAGCCGTAGCCGGTGATGCGCACGCTGTCGCGGCGAAATCGAATCTTCGTCGAAACATCGCCACTCACGCTGATGTCGCCCGCCACCGAGCCGAGCACTCCAAACTGTGCCGTGGCGTTATATGTGAGAATCGATCCTTTTTGCTTTGTAAGCTGTCCGCCCACCCAAGCCACATTGTCGGTGTGGATGTGGGGTATTGCCACATGCGGCATTGCTGAGAGCCGTCCGCTATTTAGCGACTCGGCATCGATGGTGTCGGTGCCCTGCGTGTACTTGCGCACCTCGTAGGTGGCATAGGCTGCAAGTCCGAACTTGGCATATCGGTGAAAGCCCTCAAGCATCGATATTCCCACAGTGTTGGTCAGCTTCCAGAATTCCGTCCGGTCGTCGGTGCCGCCGAGAGCCAGATAGGTGTTTTTGAAGAATGTGGTGTCCTCTCGAGCCGATGTGTTCAGAAACATGTGCTTGTTGGTCTTATAGTCGAACGTCCAGATGAAGCTCGTCACCGGGATGTAGGTCTTGCTTATTATCGAGTCGGTGGAGTCGCGCACGGTGTGATAGTATCCCACTTTGTAGCGGTGGTTCATGTAGAACTCATGGCCCCAAATCTGCGAATGGGCGTTTGAAAGGTTCACCGGCACGGTCTTGTAGTCCACTTTAGTGCTGCCGCCCTGCACCTCGGCAGGGTCGGTGACGTAGCGGTCGTCGGTTATTCCGCCATTCTCCTTGTTTAGGAAATTATAGTTGTTGAAGAACGCCTGCATCTCATAGCGGTCGCCGATATATGATCCGAAAACACGCCAAGTGAAATCTTTGGTCGACTGATAGTTGTATAGTCCTTTTGAATATAGATAGTCCATCGCCGCACCAATCTGGAGAGCCTTGTTCACGTTGCCTGAGAATTCGGCGCGCAGGCGGTCCTGCACGTTCTCCTTGCCACCACCGGTGTTGTACGACATCAGCGTCATCGGTATTCGGGTGTTGTAGTAGCGCTGCGTCTTCAGCGATGGCAGCCATGAGGCAAGCGCGTCCTCAAAGAAGAATACGCTCGTCGACGGGCGCTCAAAGAAAATTTGGTTCTGACCCTCGGCACCGAGGTTGCCGGTGGTTGCGTAGGCCTTGCTCACCATCGACGGCACGGCCTGAAGATGGTAGTTGTATTGCAAAGTGTCGATAGTCGACTCATAGCGCTGCCCGAGCGGCTCCGATATGGTCCATGCGTAAGATGACTCGAGTTTCGGGTTTCGCTTGGCAAAGGCTCCCTCAGGGAGCGCCACGAGCATAAGCAGCAAAATATATAGTAACCTATTGTTCATCTACATTCTATAAATCGAGTGCAAACTTACACAAAAAAACCGACACACGGAAATTTATAAAAAACTTATACGCTCCGCCCCTAACTTTTCCACGTTACCAATCAGTGGCTCGTGCAAAATTATGTGCTGATTTGTGTGGCGGAAGGTGTGGTGAATATATTTGGCTGTTTTTTAGGACTTGTGTGCTATTATTCCTATATTTGCACTACTATCTTTGTTCCGGCCGGGCTTCTATCGGTGGATATCACGATGTAAGGGCTATGCCGGCTTGCGATAAAACGATGAGATAATTATAGAATAAAAAAACGGAATAGCGCGTATGTTTAAAGGATTTGGATGCGGAGTCTCACTCTGCGCATGCATAGTGTTGCCGCTTGCGGCTTTGAGCCAAGATATAAAAAGTGTGAGCGTGGGCGATAATGGAGATCAGGTGACTATAGTGTGTGAGCCTCATGTCGATGGCCCATTGCGGCTGCTGATGACCGAAAACGACGGCCGGACGTGGGTGGAGCTAACGTCGGTGAGCAAACTTGACTCGAAGGCGAAGAATCGCGATATCATGGTGTGGGATATTTTCAAGGAGTATAAGGAGGGTGTCAAGGAGGTGAGATTCGTGGTTGTGCCCGCTACTGCCGACTTCGACATAAATAGCATAGACGAGAACACCTATCCGAGAGACTTGAAGATGGGTCGCATACGCTCGAGCGTTGTGGCCGGCAACAAGGCGTATATCAGCGCCAGTCGTGTGGTGAGCTCGACTTATGCCGGTGACCTTCGTCATCAGACGTGGGCCACGGCTACCGACAATGTGGTTATTGCGGCCTCGGTGTTTGTCTACGACATTGCCCGAGGCGCATGGCTGCCGACTATCTCCGCTCCGGGTTGGCAAGGACGTGTGCCCCGCAAGCATCATCACATATTCCCGGCGCCTAAGCAGCCTGATTATAAGTTGACCGCGGGGCAGGATGGAAGCGTGTGGCTCGACGGCAAGAATATTGTCGCCGGGATGGATATGAGCGAGCTGTTCACACTAAAGCCCGGCTTTAAACTGTATGCGAAGTCCTACGTGGAGGAGAGGCTAAGCAGTTGGCAGCGTAAGGGCGAATTTGAGAAAACGGCCGACTATCAGGCTCGCATCAAGGGTGAGCGCGATGAAAAGATTGCCGAGTACATAGAGGATGCGAAGGCCGAGTTTATCGACAAGACGAAGCCTCTCGATCTTAAATCGACGATGACGCTAAGCCAATATGATGCCGACAATGAGACGTTCAAGGTATCGACGTCGGATTTTGGCGACTTGCTTGTGCCCGTGCCTATAAAGGCCGCCACTAAGTTCAAGAATAATTGGGGAAAGATTGTAGTCACACCCGAATATGGCATTGAGAATGACCAATTGGTGCTCATGGCAGTGGCATTTTCGCCGAAGAAGGGAAAGGCGAGCGATACTTTCTATTATAGGAGGGAATATAGCGGCGAATACGCCTCGGCCGACGACATAGCATTGGACTTGGAGCCGGTGGTAATTGAGTCTCCTCAAAGCCGGCCTGTGCAAGATGGCTCCGACCTGCGCAAAAACAACTTCAAAAAAGGCACAAAGGCAAAGCCGCGGAATGTAGTGGCTGATATCGACGTTGACGTTCCCTCGGCCGATAAGGTGCGCAATGACAATACGTTTGCCGTGATAATCTCTAATGAGAACTATCGTCGTGTGGCGCCTGTGGAATATGCGCATGCCGACGGGAAAAGCATGGAGAACTACATGACATCGACGTTGGGGATTCCTGCCGACCACATACGCCGCATCGAGGATGCCACGCTCAATGACATACGCAATGAGATTGACTGGATGAGAAATGTGGGAGATGCATACGATGGCGATGTGAGCTTTATTTTCTATTATGCCGGTCATGGAATGCCCGATGCCTCCAACCGTCAGGGCTATCTGCTCCCCGTCGACGGATATGGGTCGAATGTCGCATCAGGTATGTCGATGTCGCAGCTTGCGACAGATTTGGGTGCGATAAAATCGCGCATCTCTGTCGTGCTGCTTGATGCGTGTTTCTCGGGAGCAAGGCGCAGCGGCGATATGCTTGCGTCGGAGCGTGGAGTTGCCATAAAGGCAAAGCCGCATAAGGTGGATCGTGGCAACGTGGTGGTGATATCGGCGTCGCAAGACGACCAGACGGCGGCCAAATACGACGATCAGGGGCATGGACTGTTCACCTATTTCCTGCTTAGGAGCATAAAGGACTACAAGGGCGATGTGACATTGGAAAAGTTGGTGGACGAAGTCACCACAAATGTCCGGCGCCAGTCGATAGTGACCAACAATAAGGCCCAGATTCCATCGGTGACCGTATCGCCTGATATCGCCGATTCGTGGAAATCGTTTAACCTTAAGGAACTGTCGAAGCGTTGACCCTGATGGCCGACAGGCCAGCAGATGCTATTTTGTGGATTTTAGGTGCTCGAGCAGCGCGTCGGTGAGCAGTGAGCCCCGCAGCTCATAGCCGCTTTTGAGACAGTGCACGTGGTCGCGAGGGTTCATCAGCCCGTCGGTGAGCCACTTTTGTGCCGCACCCTCACCGCCTGCCACTTTGTAGAGATCCCACACCGGCACTTTATGGTCGCTGCCATAGCGAAGAATCACATTTCGCACTTCAGCCACTCGCTTGTTGGTGACAAACGACATCGCTTTCCTCGTGCGGTATTTGCCGCGGCGCACGCGCCTCTTTGTGGTGCGCCAAGCCTTCTTGTGGCACTCCATGGGCGTGGTGAGCAGGAATTTGGCATGCGGATGCACGCTGCGCAACTGCGTCAGCACGCTGTCGATGCAGGAGTAGACATATTCGTCGCTTTCGGTGCCGAAAGCCTCGTTGGTGCCAAGTGACAATATTATCAGCGATGGAGCGAAGACCCGTGTCTGCTCGGCGAAGTCGGGAATCTTAAGGTAGCTGCTGTAGCAGGCCCCGTTGTTGCCGATGGCGTTGAGCACAAGCCCCTTATTGTCGTTAAGCAGATAGGCCCCGAAGAACGGAGAGTCGAAGCTCGTGCTTATGGTAAGTGAGTCGACGGTGGTGCCGAGCTCATAGCGTGTGGCGAAAGGTGTCACCGGCGAGCCCACGTGCAGCGAGTCGTCAATCATCGCCGAGGCATAGCCCGCACCATTGCCGTGAAGCAGCGTCACCGACGAGAATCCGCCACACTCGGCATCGGTGGCAATGCTCAGCCTCCGCTCAGGCGACGCGAACGTCACAGCCACGCCCGTCATTCCCATTCCCGCCTGCCACTCCTTGGCAAGAAGCCTCGAGCACCTCCATGCCGCGGTGTCGGCGCTCATGCGGTAGTCTACCGGCTGATTGGTCCCTGCCAAGCGCAGTGCCGCTATGCAGCCGCGGCCACCATTGCCAAACTCGGCTTGCAGCGAGCGGCGCACCACGGCCGCGCTGAAGTCGGCTTGAATGTGTGAGTCGCCGATTTGCAGAATCCGGAATTTGCCATTATCAAGGCCGCCTATGTCAGACAATTCCGAGCGAAGCCTCGCCCAGTTGTCTCCATTCATAATTATGTGGTTTGATTCAGTGTCGATAAAGTCGAGCGCCTGAGCCGATGCGCCTGCCGTCATAGCCGCAGCTATAATAAATAGGAAACCTTTCATCATAATCGGAACAATAAGTGTGCAAAAGTAGCAAAAAAATCATGAATATCCGCTCTTGACGCGGGAATTATTGAATGTGATAGTGAGTGACGACGTCGAGCGGCGTCCAATTCAGCTCGGAGCGTGCTTTGGCGTTGCTAAATGTGAGTGATTGCGTCATTTTAGCAAGTTTGTAGGAGTTGAAAGGAGCTTTTGCTCCAAGCAAGTCGCCCACTTTTGCCATGCACCATGCTACAGGGTAGGGGATGCTTGGCGGGCGTCGACGGCCCAGTTGGCGGGCCACCAATTCCGAAATCTCCCCCATGGTGGGCTGAGCGGTGTCGCACACATTGTAGATTCCGCCTCGGGCCGCTAATTCAGGCAGAATCCTCACGATGTCGTCGGCCATCAGTATGCTTTTCGCCGCTTTGCCGCCGGCGATGTTCAGGTATATTCCACGTCGGATGCCCTCCACCATAGCCCCGAGATTGCCCGGTGCGTTCTTTCCGGCGATGAGCGAGGCCCTGAGTATTCCAAGCGTCACGCCATGACTGCCGCACCACTCTGACAGATGCCTCTCGGCCATAATCTTGCTAATAGCGTAGGGCGAGGAGCCTTTGAGCGGATGTAGCTCGGTGATCATCTCGCCGAAGTCGCATCCGTAGACGGCCACGGTGCTGATATATACAATGGCTTTAGGCACGCCGCATAGCTCAAGAGCCTTGCACAGGTTCACAGTGCCCATATAGTTCACGTCGAGGAACTCTTGTCGCTCGGCCATGGTGCGAGGCACGATGTGAGCTTTTCCGCAGGCATGCAGGACCACGTCGTAGCGCCCGGGAAGTGCCGGGATGTCGGTCCTTAGGTCGGCGCGCACCTCATCATCGGGTGCGATTCCACACGATGTCACCTCATACGTCAGTTCAAGCAGCCTGCGTATGTTGCGTCCGATAAAACCCGAAGCTCCGGTAAGCAGTAATTTCTCCATATCTTAAAATTAGGACAAAGATACACCCAAAATCCCAAATTACGGAGAAAACCGGGCAATTAAAGTGCGGGTTTTACCGTTTTTTTTGTAATTTTGGAGCGTAAATTCATTGCATATTGCCGGAATACATATTATTAAAGGAAAAGATACATTAGCATAGATAGTTTGTTATGGCTGATAAAACTGAAACAGAACTTATTCTAATCAACATATCGGGACAAGACCGCCCCGGTGTTACGTCGGCACTGACGGAAATTCTTGGAAAATATGATGCTTCGATTCTCGACATAGGCCAGGCCGACATCCACCATACTCTTGCACTCGGAATATTGTTCAAGACCGAGAGCCACACCAGTGGCGAGATTATGAAGGAGCTGCTTTTCAAGGCAGCCGAGAAGAATGTGCAGATTCGCTTCACGCCGCTGAAGGTTGAGGACTACGACGAGTGGGTGGGCCTTCAGGGCAAGAACCGATATATCATCACTATTCTCGGACGCTGTGTGACTGCCCGCCAGATAGCCGCCGTCACCAATATAGTGGCGGAGCAGGGACTGAATATCGACGCCATCCAGCGCCTCACCGGACGTGTGCCGCTGAAGGACGGCGAGGAGGTGCGCACTCGCTCGTGCATCGAATTCTCGGTGCGCGGCACGCCGAGAGACCGCGAGCAGATGCAGCGCGACTTCATGCGGCTTACTAATGAGCTGGAGTTTGACCTCTCCATGCAAGAGGACACCATCTACCGTCGCTGCCGACGCCTGATATGCTTCGATATGGACTCCACGCTTATCGAGACCGAGGTAATCGACGAGCTTGCCATGCGTGCAGGCGTGGGCGACAAGGTGAAAGCCATCACCGAGCGTGCCATGCGTGGCGAAATCGACTTCATCGAGAGCTTCACCGAGCGTGTGGCGCTGCTGAAGGGATTGGACGAGAGCGTGATGAGGGATATCGCCGAGAATCTGCCCGTCTCGGAGGGCGTGGAGCGGCTGATGAAGGTGCTGAAGCGCACAGGCTACAAGATTGCCATCCTTTCGGGTGGATTCACCTACTTTGGCAACTATCTGAAGCAGAAATTCGGCATCGACTATGTGTATGCCAACGAGCTTGAGATCGTCGAAGGGAAGCTGACCGGCCGATATGTGGGCGACGTGGTCGACGGCCGCCGCAAGGCCGAGTTGCTGAGACTGCTCGCACAGGTGGAGAACATCGATATAGCGCAGACCATCGCCGTGGGCGACGGTGCCAACGACCTGCCTATGCTCACCACTGCCGGACTGGGAATTGCCTATCATGCCAAGCCTAAGGTGAAGGCAAATGCCAAGCAGAGCATTTCCACGATAGGCCTCGACGGTGTGCTCTATTTCCTCGGGTTCAAGGACTCGTTTATAAACTGATATTTATCGTGATTCCATAAATACGTCGGTGTAATATGAGGGCAATAAGGAGCTTTATCGTAATCTTTATCGTCGTGCTGACGGCTGTGGCGGCCAACGCGCAGTCGGTGGGACTTGTGCTAAGTGGCGGCGGGGCGAAGGGTATTGCCCACATAGGTGTGATTCAGGCGCTCGAGGACAACAATATACCGATTGACTACGTGACAGGCACGTCGATGGGTGCGATAGTGGGCGGACTCTATGCCGCCGGCTACACTCCCGAGGAGATGATGCGGCTCATAATGTCGAAGGGATTTGCCGACTGGTCGACGGGAGTTATCAATGAGAACTTAGTGTATTATTTCGACAAGAAAACGCCTACGCCGGCAATGGTGAAGCTGAATTTCGTGTCGGGCGACTCGGTGAGGATGAAAGTCGACCTGCTTCCTTCGAGCCTCATCAACCCGCTTCCAATGAATTTTGCGTTTTTGGAGCTTTTCTCGCCCTATACGGCGCAGTGTGGCGGTGACTTCGACCGCCTTTTCGTGCCTTATCGCTGCGTGGCTTCCGACGTGTTCAATAAGCGCAAGGTGGTGCTCGGCAGTGGCGGTCTCGGCGAGGCGATACGGGCTTCGATGAGCTTTCCCATAGTGTTCAAGCCGCAATATATCAACGGATTCCCAATTTTCGACGGTGGAATCTACGACAATTTCCCCGTCGACGTGATGCGCACCACTTTCGCTCCCGAGTTTGTGCTCGGAGTCGACGTGTCGTCGGGAAGCTCGAAAATCGACATGAACAGCCTCGTCGACCAGGTGGAGACGATGATTATACAAGACGAATATGTGGAAATTCCCGACTCGGTGGGCATAAAGATGGTGCTAAACCTCAGTGAGTTCGGGCTTCTCGACTTCCCAAAGGCCCGTGAAATCTACAAAATAGGATATGACCGCACGATGGCGATAATGGACTCGATAAAGTCGCGCGTGGACCGCAGGGTGCCGGCCGTGTCGAGGCAGATGGCACGCGAGGTGTTCAAGAGCAAGACGCCAAAGGTGATTTTCGACTCGGTGGCGGTGACAGGAGCCAAGACTCAGCGTCAAAACGACTATTTGAGGCATCTGTTCATCAGGCGCAACAGCGACACGCTGAACGTGGAGCAATCGAAGATAGCCTACTACCGGGCCATCACATCGGGCAAGCTGAAGGACTTTGTGCCACATGCCGAATACAAGCGCGATAATGATATGTTCACGCTCGGGCTCGACGCCAAAGTGCGCGACAACGTGTCGATAGGCGTGGGCGGATGGCTCACCTCGTCGACCAACAGCATGATGTTCATGTCGCTGAATTACAATACTCTGAGCTACAGCTCATTCGATGGAAGCCTGAGTGGATGGGTAGGGCAGAGCTACTATGCAGGGCAGTTGCTCGCCCGAGTGGCATTCAACATGCCGCACCCGTCGGACCTTCATCTGCAGGCGGTGACGTCGAAGCAGAAATTCTATGAGAGCGACATGCTATTCTACAACGACGAGCTGCCCACTTTCATAATCAACTACGACAGCTTTGTGAGGCTGAATTTCGGCCGCGCCGTGGGACGGAAGTCGAAGCTGACGCTTGGCGTGGGCTATGGCTACCTGAGCGACCGCTTCTATCAGAGCAATGTGGTGGACTTCGCGGGAACGGCGCACGACAAGGCTTCCTACAAGTTGTGGCAGGCTCGAGCCTCCTTCGAGCGCAGCTCGCTCAATCACGACATGTATCCCTCGTCGGGCAGCTTCCTAAGGTTGACGGCAATAGGAGTGACCGGCACAAGCAAATATGAGCCCGCATCGCCCGATGGCATGGCTAACTTGCACTCGGCGCGCGCCGACGAGACGTGGATTCAGGGTGAGTTGCAGTGTGACAAATATTTTGACATCCACAAGTCATTCGCTCTCGGACTCAGGGTGAATGCCGTGGCGTCGACACGAAAGCTGCTGAGCAACTACACCGCCACCATAGTTCAGGCGCCGGCATTCATGCCGACTCCCGCCACTCGCAACTATTTCAATCCCGACTTCCGCAGCAATTCCTACGCGGCCGCCGGTCTTGTGCCGATATGGAAGGTGATGGACAACTTGCAGCTGCGCACGGAGTTCTATGCCTTCGCTCCATTCAGGCCGATTTTGGAAAATGACGATCACTCGCCCTGCTATGGAAAGTGGCTCAGCCATGTGAGCTACATGGGAGAGGCGGCAATAGTGTACAATTTCAATTTCGCATCATTGAGCATCTACGGCAACTATCTCAGTTATCCGGCTAAAAACTGGAACTTCGGCATCAGCTTCGGACTGCTGTTCAATGCACCTCGGTTCCTGCGGTAGGCACCGCGGAGTGAGCGTTCACACTTTGATTAATCCACCTATATATATAGGGCGTGCCCCCGACGGCAGGGCGCGCCCTATTTCTGTTACAGTACAATGCGAAAATCGCCATACTTCCGTGTCTATATCGCTACATATCAAGTTCATAATTAAAATAAGATTGTCGTAATTTTGCAGCGATAATTTAATAAACAGAACAATTTTTAATAACAATTTGAGTCTATGGCACC
This sequence comes from Muribaculaceae bacterium, assembly GCA_051878575.1. GTDB lineage: Bacteria > Bacteroidota > Bacteroidia > Bacteroidales > Muribaculaceae > CALZFJ01. Next base: position 14,755 of record JBJEKJ010000095.1, read on the forward strand.
ACATTTAGGCGCATTAATCAAGCAAGATTTAATCTCGCAAGAGCGAACCGTGGCATGGTTCGCGCGCAAGTTATGTATGGATCGTTCCAATGTCTATCGCCTGTTCCAGAAAAACAGTATCGACACAGTGCTACTATCGCGTATTTCATCGGTTTTGGGTATTGATTATTTCATCATACTATCACGCAATTTGCACCAACGGAATGACTCGCAACAGTAGCGTGTCAATGTCGCAGCGGAACTTATTGGCTGATATGCTACAAGCATTGTACTTTTGCCAAAAGTATTCGCAGACATTATTTTATGTCTAAAATAAGCTTTATTAAACAGGAATAACACATTAATTATTTAATTATGTTTTTTATGAACAAAGGTATCTTGAAAATTGCACTACTATCATTAGTGTGCGCAGCAATGCCGGCATCATTCACATCTTGCAAGAACTATGATGACGACATTAACAACTTGCAAGACCAACTTGATGTCGTAAGAGCCACAATTGGTCAGTTGCAGGCAAAAATCGATGCCGGTGCTGTTATCACTTCGGTGACCGGGACCGGTAATGGAATTGTGGTTACGCTAAGTGACGGCAAATCCTATGAAATCACCAATGGTAAAGATGGAGCTCCGGGAACGACCTGGAATATTGGTGACGATGGTTATTGGTACAAGGACGGTGTCAAGACCGATTATCGTGCAATCGGAGTTGACGGCAAGGATGGCCAAGACGGCAAGGATGGTCAGAACGGTCAGGATGGCAAGGATGGCCAAGACGGCAAAGATGGCCAAGACGGTAAGGACGGTCAGGATGGACAGCCCGGACAGCCCGGCGCACAAGGTCCTGAGGGACGTTACTATGTGCCTAATCCTACGACAGGCTGTTTCGACATCTATCAGGATGGCAAGTTGATTGAGCAGACCAACATCAGTTGGCGCGCTTCGGATAATGGTGGCATCACTGCCGTGTACACCGGCACACGTCTCATCCTTTCGGGCGTTACCGATGCTGAGGGCAATCCTACGACAGTAGAGCTGAATCTCGGCGCACAGGTTGGCTCGATAGCTTTCGTCCCCTCGGTGATGAGCTCTTCAGTGGCTTACCCGACTACCGACAAGCCATTCTATCACATAGCCAGCTATTTGGATGAGTCAAAGTATGTGTCTTCCACCAAGTTGTTCGCTCCTCAGGCGTGGGACAAGTCGAATAATGTTCACTTGTTCTATCGTGTGAACCCGACGAAGGCTTATGTGGCCGATAATCATAGCATCGACTTCCTTAATCGCGTGGTATTGAGCAGGGCCGCCGGTGATATGGCCACTTTGCTCAACAAGGTGAGCAGCACATATACCGATGGCGATATCGACGTTAAAGCAACGGTGAATCCCACCAAGTTGGCTACCGGCAATGGTAACGACATCGCAGCAGCCCGCCTCACCAATGGTCAGGATATATATGTGTCGGATTATGTGGCTGTAGAGTCCTCTCCTGTGGAGGTTGCTATCGTCCGCAACAAGACTCATGCCTACACCGCTCGCAAATATGCCATTCCCGCAAAGGCCGACGAGACGAGCCAATTCATTCAGAGCACTTGCGGCTTGAGCCTCGCAAAGGCTGCCGACCTCCAAGTGACCTACACTGAGAGCATTGACCTCGCCAATGAGGTGGCCTTGCTGTGCACCACCAAGAATGAGCTTGTTACCAATTTGGACTTCGACGCTCCTCGCTTTGAGTTCTCTTTGCCGGCTGAATACAAGTCGAACGATGCTCAGGGAACCAACCAGCAGTGGTTCGCTGCTCTCGACGGCTCTGTACTGTCGGTGAACAAGACCAATCTTGGAAGCTCTATCACTCCTGCTATCGGTCGTACTCCGGTTGTCCGCGTCGATGCTTATATGAACGATAATTTCGGCGTTGAGCACATGGTGGCATCGGCTTATATCAAACTTGAGTTCGCTCGTGAGACTGTAGTGCCGGGTGAGGAGAAGGATGATATCACTCACATTATGAATGAGCGTTCATTCAATTATTCGGAACTTACCGACAACAAGGGCTTAATCGGCCAGATGGCATGGCAAGACGTCAACACCAAGATTTATGGTGCCGCATCACTCTCGTCGGATAACTTCTGGAACTTCTATGGCGGTGCCAACGATGAATATGAGGTTGAGGTAAGCACAATCGATAAGAATGGCAACAAGAAAGTCTTGAATCCTACCAATAAGGTGGCTTCAGCCAATAGCACGTTCAGCCTTGCTCTTGATGGCATATTCGCCGAGGTATTGCTCGGAAGCGGAAGCACTCAGACGTCTAATATCAAGTTTGAGGTTAACAACAAGGCAAAGACCAACGAGTCTTACAACAACGTAAACGAGAAGGGTGCACAGTACACCGTGACTATCACTATCAAGTCGGACAACAAGCATGTTAAGGGCGACATCATCATTAAGCAGGTATTCTATGTGCTCAATGATTACCAACCCTACGCATTCAACCCCAACTACTACAACGAAGAGACCAAGTCGGTTCGCACCAAGGGTAAGGTCGTAGGTGACAAATGGGTAATGCAGATGAACATCGAGGAGGTATTCCAGATGAAGAACGGCCGTGATATCTTTGCTTACTTTGCCGACGGAAACAATGTGGAGAGCAATCCTGAGATTGAGTTCGCGTTCCGCAATGCAAGCCATGCAGGTATAGCCTACGGCGCTCCGGCCTTTAATGATCATGTTCTTGGCCTTACTGAGCCGATGTCGGTTGCATCGAAGACCGCCGAGATGCAATATGCAGTGACATTGAAGAACACCGAGCGTATGGTACGCAACTTCGATGTCGTATTCGACAATCCGTTCAAGGCAGGTAGCGCGGCTCAGGTATCTATCGATGGTAACAAGATTGGTGGTGACTATGTCAATACAGCCTCAAGCGTGAAGGTTGTCGACATCAGCAATCAGAACATCTATTCGTGGAGCTCAAATAATCTTGCTCTGTCATCGGTAGCTAAGAATGGCTACAAACTGCAAGAATCGATGGTAAGTGTTGCTTATAGCTTCGTTACTACTGAGGACGACTATAAGACGTTCGTAGGCAACTTGGCTCCGGGCAGCACATTCGATATTGACGCCAATGGTAAGATTACTTACGACAACTTAGGCTCTACGCTCGTACCGTCGTACACATTGCATGTCGAGGCTACGGTTACCTTCGAGAACCTCTCGGTAGTGAAAGTAATCATACCGGTGAAGATCAAAGGCCAGAAGTGATTAAATATTCCTCTAAAATAGGCTCGCTTTAAATAAAACGAACTGTGAATACTATGAGGGTGCGTCGCAAGGCAAAAGTGCCGACGCACCCTCTTTCTGTTCCCCCTGCCTGCATTGCCCGATGATTTGGTCGGCTCGGTGACGAGGCGCGGGAATGCGATTTCCTGAGAAATAATGACAAAAAAGGAGGTGTGCCAAAAAAAGAGTTTCGGCACACCTCCTTGATTTATTGAGCAATAGTGCTATTCCTCGACAAGAGCCATTCCGTGGCGCAGAGCGTCCTCGTTCATGCCGAGGAGGTTGTGATGACGCTCGGGAAGGGTCTTTTTAAGACCTTTCAGCACGCTTTCAATCGACACGATAGGCTTCACCTTCAGCAGAGCGCCAAGCACAATCATATTGAAGGCCTTTGCATTTTTCATCTCAAATGTCGCCTCCATGGCGTTGATTCGATACACCTTGATGTCGGTGCGCTTTGGCGGGGTGTGTATGCCGTAGCTGTCGTAGATTATCACGCCTCCGGGCTTCACTTTTGCCTCAAAGCGGTCGAGACTCTGCTGATTGAGCACCACCACCGTGTCGTAGGCATTGAGAATAGGCGAGCTGATGCGCTCGTCGCTAAGTATCACGGTCACGTTGGCCGTGCCGCCGCGCTGTTCCGGGCCGTATGACGGCATCCATGTCACCTCTTTATCCTCCATCAGTCCGGAGTATGCCAGAATTTTGCCCATCGACAAAACTCCCTGCCCACCGAATCCTGCTATAATTATTTCCTCTTTCATCTTCGTGCTGAGTGCTATTGTTTAAACGTTTTTTAGATCGCCGATAGGATATTTCGCAAACATGTTCTCCTCCATCCATTTGTTGGATTGCTCGGGGGTGAGTTTCCATCCCGAGTTGCATGTGCTCACTATCTCCACAAGCGATGTGCCTTTTCCCGCCATGCTGTTCTCGAACGCCTTTCGAATTGCTGCTTTGGCCTTGCGCACGGCAGCCGGAGTGTGGACGCTCTGGCGTGTCACGAAGCAGGAGCCGTCGAGTTGGGCTATGAGATTGGAGATGGCAAGCGGGTAGCCGTTGATATCGGCGCGGCGGCCGTAGGGCGTTGTCGCGGTCTTCATTCCGAGTAGGGTGGTAGGCGCCATTTGCCCGCCGGTCATGCCGTAGATGGCGTTGTTGATGAATATCATCGCTATGTTCTCGCCGCGGTTGGCGGCATGTATTGTCTCGGCTGTGCCTATTGCGGCCATATCGCCGTCGCCCTGATAGGTGAACACCAATTTGTCGGGCTGCAAGCGCTTTATTGCTGTGGCGAGAGCCGGAGCGCGGCCATGAGCGGCTTCCACGAAGTCGACGTCGATATAGTTGTAGGCGAATACGGCGCAACCCACCGGGGCGACGCCTATTGCCATGTCCTCAGCTCCCATCTCCTCGAGTATTTCGGCTATAAGTTTGTGAACCACTCCGTGGCTGCAACCGGGGCAATAGTGCATGTGGTTGTCGTTGAGCAGCGCCGGACGCTTGTAAATGCGGTTCTCGGGTTTTATAATGTCATTGATTTCCATAGCCACAAGAATTATTTCTTTTCGATGTTGAACAAGTCTTTCAGAGCGTCGAGCACCTCGTCGGGGGTTGGCACGTTGCCACCCATGCGTCCGTAGTGCTTCACATCGACGCTGCAATTCACTGCCAGCTTCACGTCCTCAATCATCTGCCCGGCGTCGAGCTCCACTGTGAGTATTCCCTTCACGCCTTTGGCGGCCTCATTGATTTGCCCGTAGGGGAATGGCCAGAGCGTTATCGGGCGCACGATGCCGAGGTTGATGCCCTCCTCACGGGCAATCTCCATCACCTTCTCGCAAATACGCGCCATGCTGCCGAACGCCACGAGCAGGTAGTCGCATCCATCGGTGTTGGTGCACTCGCAGCGCACCTCGTTCTTCTCGATTTCACGATATGTGCGCTGGAAGCGCAGATTATTCTGCTCCATACGGTCGTCGTCGAGCTCAAGCGATGTCACCACATTCTGTTTGCGGCCCCTCTTTCCGGTCACCGCCCATGGGCATTGCTTGCGAATCTCCTCCTCGGTGCGGCGCCGACGCTGCTCGGGAAGCACCACTTTCTCCATCATCTGCCCTACGATGCCGTCGGCGAGAATCATGGCCGGAGTGCGGTATTTGAATGCGAGATCCCAGCCGAGTCCCACAAAATCACACATCTCCTGCACGCTCGACGGGGCCAGGACTATCATGTGGTAGTCGCCGTGTCCGCCTCCTTTGCATGCCTGGAAATAGTCGGCTTGCGAGGGGTGAATAGTGCCGAGACCCGGGCCGCCGCGCATCACGTTGATGATGAGAGCCGGCAGCTCGCTCGCTGCGATATATGAGAGGCCTTCCTGCATCAGGCTTATGCCTGGGCTCGAAGATGAGGTGAACACTGCCTTGCCGCAGGCGGCACCGGCATAGACCATGTTGATGGCGGCTATCTCACTTTCGGCCTGAAGCACCACCATTCCGGTGGTCTCCCATGGCATTTCAGCCTCAAGGGTTTCGAGAACTTCCGATTGTGGAGTGATAGGATACCCGAAGTAGCCGTCGGCTCCATAGCGTATTGCCGCATGAGCTAGGGCCTCGTTTCCTTTCATCAATCTTACTTCTTCCATTGTTCCAATACTATATGTGTAAAAAGTAGTTTATTATTCCTCTCTGACCCGATACACCTCAATGCAGGCATCAGGACAAACCAATGCGCAGCTTGCACAGCCTATGCACTTGTCGGGCGAACTCATGAATGCGAAGTGATAGCCTCGGTTGTTCACCTCTTTGGGCTGTAGTGAGAGAACGTGGGCAGGGCATGCCGCCACGCAGAGGTTACAGCCTTTGCACCTCTCTTCCTCAATTGTTACTGCACCTTTAATTTTTGCCATATCTCTTATCGTTTATTTAGCGCAAATTTATGCAATTTTTTTCGTTAAAATGTCGATTAACACAAGATTAACCTTTGGCACATATTCGGCAAAAATGTGCCAAATGTCGGTTATATGGGTGCTAATCAAACGGATAGTATTCTCTCTCGCCATTAAGGACGCGTCGCCTTGCGGAGTCATAGTCGTCGCTAAGCACATCGTATTTTGCTGAGTACCAGGTCGACTCTATCCCAGCCAAGTGCATAAGCAAATGAGGCAGTGCATCGGTCATCATCGGCCTTTGCGTCGCATCATTGATCCTCTGCCAGAGATCTCGGTGATTCTCGCGGAATAAAGGCGATGCGTAGATCCAAAAAGGAATCTCAAATTGCTGACGCACATTGTCGGTAGTCCACACTAATGAGCGCCCCCAGTCGGCAGTGTGGTTGTCGCACACGCGCTCGCCGTGATCGGGGAAGAATATGACCACAGCATCCCGAGTCTCGTAGAGGGAGAGAATCCGGTCGGTCACATAGTCGTTGTAGAGCGTGGCGTTGTCATAGTCGGCAATCACCTGGCGGTCGTCGGCGCAAAGGTCAGGACGGTCGTATTCCGAGCCTTTGTATCGTCTCCATCGGGCAGGAAAGCGGTTGGAGAAATTGGCATGCATGCCGATGAGGTGAAAAATGTCGAGTGTGGGCCTGTCGGGCTCCTGTGCCGTTGCGGTATGGCACAATTGATCGTAGTCGCTCAACAGGTCGATGTCATACTCGTGCAGCGTCTCGTTGCGGGCATCAAACATCTTTTCGCTCATTGCCGGGTTGGTGATGAACATATCTTCGTCGAAGCAATTGTATGTGTGTCTTATCGCCACGAATTGGTTGGATAAGAACGTTGTTCGATAGCCGGCGAGCCTGAAAAGCAGCGGGAAAGGCGGATAAGAGGCCCAAGAGCCATCCATACCGTGGCAATAAGTTGAGAAAATGTCCTGGATAGCCATATATGTGATGTTCCAGGGCGTCACAACGTCGGTGAACACCGCTATCTCGCCACGCTTGGTGCGTGAGAGCTGCAATGGGGTGGTAGTGCGCGCGTAGCCATATAGATTGGAGTGATGCCGGTTGTAGCTTTCGCCTATAATCAGGGCAATGTGCGGTGTCATGTGGCTGCACGACGTCACCGAGGCGAGCTCCGACGAGCGCTCTTGCTGCATGAGTGTGTCGAGGTGCCCGTAGTGCTCGGTAATAGCATATATGAACCTGTAAATCGGCAGATAATATCGAGTTTTGGGCGTAAACTCCTTTATTTTCTGCATTTCGGCATTATCGAGCCCTAAAATTACGTCGTAGTAGATAAATTCCTTGCCGTCGATAGTGGAAATGAAGCCAAACGACACTGTCGCTGCCACGCATGTCGCAAAAATGCCACGCATCCGCCCGCAATGCCGTAATTTGCTTGATATTGTGCCTGTTTTTGCTGATAGCGAGGAACCCCATTGCTTGTGCAGGATAGCACAGGCGGCATGTAGAATAATAATTCCAAAAATTCCACCCAGCGGCGAGGCAAGCATGCGCCACGACAGATATGCATTTATTGCCTCGCGTGCCTCGCGCTCATCGGTCTGTTGCAAAAGTTGGATGTGGATTGGGCATAGCGTGGAGCCGAGTCGCACGTAGCAAGCCATGTCGGCAACGGCCACAAAGTATAGGACCACGCATAGCGTGCCCCGCACATATTTTCTTGCCTTAGGTGGTATGAGCAGCAGTAAGGCGCACAGAATGTATAGGTCGGCGGCCAACTCAAATACTGAGTAAAAGCGGCTGTCGTATCCCCTTTCGAAAAGCACGCACACAAGACCGAGCAGCGACATGAATGAAAAAAACATCATGTTGCGGCTGATTGGAGCCAGAATGGAGTTGCTTATTCTTGCGAGAGTCATAGGTACACTGTGTATTGTTGTCTCTCTGACGGTTTTGATGCTTGTTCGTCAGTCGAAAACGTAGTTCAGGAAATCGTGCAGCGGCTTTATTGGCTTGAAGTCGGCGGCGGCGCGCTCAATCCATCCATCGGATGTGAAATAGCTGTCGGGCACCGACATTCCCACGAGATATTCCTTCATCTTTATGTATTTGGCGTGAGGATGGTCCTTGGGGAATCCTTTTGGCATCGACTTCAGCGAGTCGCCAACCATTGTGAATCGGCTTGAGAGCTCCTCATTGCCGATAATTCCAAGAAACTCCTCGATGTTGTCGTCGACCTCGTGCCGCAATTTTGTGAGCAGATCCATGTCGGGACACCATATCCCACCATAAAGTCCGCAGTTCCCGGGCTCAAAGTGTATGTAGTAGCACGAATGTGTGGTTTTGCGTCCGCCGCGGGCAATCACCGCGCCGAAGTGGTTTTTATATGGCAATTTGTTGGGACTGAAGCGTATGTCGCGGTAGATGCGGTACACGCAGTCCTTCACGTCAACTCCACGCAGCGACTCGTCGTATTCGGACATTAGGCCTATCAGCCTGCCGATGTCGGCTATCCACAGTGCGCGCAGCTCGTCGAATTGCGGCTTGTGCTCGTGAAACCATTCGCGATTGTTGTTCTCAGCCAGTAGTCGCAGGAACTCAAGCAACTTTGGCATATATTCGTTGTTGTGTGTCATTGTGTTATGCTTTTATTTCGGGTTTTTCCTTTATCGGTTCGAGGTGAATATTGATAAGTGTTTTCTCGCCGAAGCAGGCTCTGATCTTACGCTCTATCTCCGAGGCTGTGTCGTGGGCCTTGCGCAGCGGGGTGTCGCCGTCCATGCGCAGGTGCACCTCGATGGCATAATAATTGCCAATGCGGCGCGTGCGCAGATGATGCGGCTCAGTCACTCCGGGGGACGAGAGGATTATGCTCACTATTTTCTTTTCCACATCGGCAGGCAGCGACTTCTCAAGCAGCTCGCCGAAGCTCGGGATAAGCAGCTGTAGGGCCACCTTCATGATGAAGAAACTCACTATCACCGCCGCCACGGGGTCGAGAATCTGCCACCCATCGCCTAAGAACACCGCTCCGCCTATTCCCACTGCCGTGCCAATCGATGATAGCGCGTCGCTGCGGTGGTGCCATGCGTTGGCTATCACCACTCTCGATTTCACGAGCCTTCCCACCGAGGCCGTGATGCGGTAGAGTGCCTCTTTCACCACTATGGAAACAATAGCCATGATGAATGCGAGCATGCCGGGCTGTGCCGCCTCGCCTGTGGTGACAAACCGGTGTATGCTCTCAATTCCGTTCCACAGAATGCCGAATCCCACAATGAATAGCAGCACGCCGATTATCGCCGTGGCAAGTGTCTCATATTTGCCGTAGCCATAATCGTAGAACTCGTCTTTTGGCTTGTTTGAGAAGCGAACGAACACTATCACGACAACATCAGTCACAAAATCCGACAGCGAGTGCACGGCGTCGGCTATCATGGCGGCACTATTGCCCACGATTCCGGCTATGAACTTCATCAGCAGCAACAGGAAATTTGCGAGAGAGCCGAGAAGCGTCACTCTGTAAATCTTTCGCTCGGTGGCGTTGGTCTTTGTGTTTGCCATTGGCAGTTGCTTATCTTAAATAAGCGACAAAGATACATAAAAAAGAGATTTTTTACGCCCGGTGAATAAGAAAAATCAAGA
>JBJEKJ010000096.1:0-24311 GCA_051878575.1 Muribaculaceae bacterium
TTGATTTTTCTTATTCACCGGGCGTAAAAAATCTCTTTTTTATGTATCTTTGCAGCGTGGAAGATTATAAGAATATGATAAAAAACGTGTACAAGCAAAGTGCCGAGGACGGCATGCTTTTTGGCGCATTGCTGTCGGCAGTCTCGCTTGCTTTCATCTATAGCGACAAGGCTGCTCTGCTGTCGCTGCTGGCACTTCTGCTGTTCTTTGCGATGCCCGGAGTGCTCTATGTGCTGCAACGCCGCTACTTCAGGCGCACGGGATGTATTGCCGACTTCTCCACACTGTGGATGCTTGGACTGATGATTTCGCTTTTCGGCTCGCTGATTTGCGGAATTGTGACCTATGCGTGGCTTCAATTCGTGGAGCCGACGTTTATCTTTGATCAGGCTCAGGCTGCCGTTGATGCCTATAAGGCTGTCCCCGAGTTGCGCGACAGCGACATAGCTGTGGCGCTTCAGCGTGCCATCGACGAGGGGATGCTTCCCACGGCGATAGAATTTGTGGTGAATATGATATTGCTCACCACATTCATCGGCTCATTGACGGCGCTCGTAGCCTCGCTGATAGTGAGGGCTCGTGGAGGGAAGCCGGGCGGAACCGCGAAAATGTGATATACGACAGATTGACTTACACAATAACAGACGAATATATATATGGATATTTCAGTAGTAGTACCACTATATAATGAGGCCGAGTCGCTTCCTGAGCTGACCGAGTGGATTGAGCGGGTGATGCGCGAGAACGGATTCACCTACGAGATTATCTTTATGAACGATGGCAGCACCGACAACTCGTGGGAGGTGATAAGGAGCCTCAGCAAGAAGAATGAGTGCGTGAAGGGAATATGCTTCCGCCGCAACTATGGAAAGTCGCCGGCACTGAACACCGGATTCCGCCATGTGAAGGGCGACGTGGTGATAACGATGGATGCCGACTTGCAGGATAGCCCCGACGAGATTCCGGCTCTCTACAAGATGATCACCGAGGAGGGCTACGACCTTGTGAGCGGTTGGAAGAAGAAGCGCTACGACCCGCTGAGCAAGACCATTCCCACCAAGCTGTTCAACGCCACGGCGCGTAAGGTGAGCGGAATTAAGAATCTTCACGACTTCAACTGCGGACTGAAGGCCTATCGCCGCAAGGTGGTGGAGCGCATCGAGGTGTATGGCGACATGCACCGCTATATCCCTTATCTTGCCAAAAATGCCGGTTTCACCAAGATTGGCGAGAAGGTGGTGCATCATCAGGCACGCAAATATGGCTCCTCGAAATTTGGCATGAGCCGTTTCGTGAACGGATATCTCGACCTCGGCACGCTGTGGTTCCTCTCAAAGTTCGGAGTCAAGCCTATGCACTTCTTCGGATTGCTCGGCTCGCTGATGTTCCTGATAGGATTCATTGCGGTGATTATTGTGGGCGGTATGAAGCTCTACAATATGTATGTGGGAAATCACTATATTCTTGTCACCGACTCGCCTTATTTCTACCTGTCGCTCACGGCGATGATAATAGGCACGCAGCTTTTCCTTGCCGGATTCGTGGGCGAGCTTGTGAGCCGCAATGCAGCCGGCCGCAACGACTATGAGATTGAGGAGGAGATACTCTAAGAGGATGTCGCGATGAGATTTTGCCGATATATATTGATTCTTGCGCTTGCCGCGATGGCACTCTACTCGTGCAGCACCGGTGAGTGCCTTGAGAACCAGAGCGCAATTCCGCGCGCCGGCTTCTACTCGTCGTCGACGAAGAAGCAGGTGTCGCTCGACTCCGTGTCGATTTACGCGGTGGGTGTGCCCGGCGACTCAATGATGGTCAGGGTGGGGCGCGGCGTGTCGCAGGTGTATATGCCGCTCGACATGACTTCCGACGTCACACGCTACGTGCTGCACTATGATGTCAAGGAACTGTCCGACGAGAGGCTCAACGACACGCTGACGATACGCTACAGCCGCGTGCCTTATTTTGAGTCGAGCGAGTGCGGAGCCATGTACTACTACGATGTGCTTGGCTATGGCATGACCACGCATCTTGTTGACTCGGTGAGCATAATCACCGACCGTTTCACTAACGTGGATATTGAGACGATAAGAATTTATATGCGTACAAGCGAATAGAGTAGGGGCGATGGTTGGAAATCTGAAGAAATTAAGACGCGTTTTTGTGGTGGCGATGATGCTTGTGGCCATTGTCGGCATGGCTCAGAGGCGCGTTACGCCGGTGGAGCGCAACAACAACCGCACCATGACGGCCGCCGAGCATAAGATGAAGATGAAGGAGCTGAGAAGCAAGGGAATGATGATTCTCGGCGACTCCATCGTGAGCGACAGCGTGGCGATGCTCACCGATTCGTTGAAAAACAAGCGCATGCAGTATCCGAGGCTCACGAGCGTGATAGTGGGAGCCAACATCTGGGACCCAGTGATGCGCATGCTCGGGCAGGATTATGGCGGAATCGACTTCTCGGCCGAGCTGAGCCTGTGGAACCGCATATTTCCCATTGTGGAGCTTGGCGCGGGATGGGCAAGCAGCACTCCCGAGGATATGAATTTCACTTATAAGGGCAAGATGTCGCTTTATGGCAAGATAGGAGCCAACTATAATTTCAAGTTCAATAACTCGCCCGACTATGTGGCGCTGCTCGGACTCCGCGCAGGCTACAGCAACTTTGGCTATGAGATAAGGGACATAAGGCTCACCAACGGATACTGGGGACAGACGCAGACCATCGACATCCTCGACCAGCGCTCACATGCCACGTGGGGCGAGGTGGTGCTCTCAATCAGGGTGAAGCTGTTCGGCAACATATCGGCCGGGTGGGCCTTGAAGTATCACTTTCTGTTCAATCGCAAAATCAATGAGAATTCCGACCCCTGGTATATTCCCGGCTTTGGAACACGCTCGTCGAGAATATCTGGAGGCTTATCGATCTACTATACGCTGCCTTTGAGCCGATCAAAGGGCTCTGATGCGAAAGCCGCCGCCGAAGCCGTCGCCCAAGACTGAGAATTTGGGAATTTGATAAAGGATTGGATAAAGATTGGATAAAGCCGGGCGAAATTCATGAGAATTTTGCCCGAATGTTTTTATAATGGCGATAAAAATCGTAATTTTGCACAAAATAATCAAAAACTACAATATATGAAACATGTTGATCGCTTACTCGCCGAGAAATTACTAAATATCAGTGCAATTCAGCTTCAGCCTGAGAATCCTTTCGTGTGGTCGTCGGGCTGGAACTCGCCTATTTATACCGACAACCGTAAAACTCTGTCGTATCCCGACGTGAGAAACTTTATAAAAGTGGAATTGTGCCGCATCATCATGGAGAATTTCCGTGATGTCGACGTAATAGCCGGTGTGGCTACGGGTGCTATCGCTCAGGGAGCCCTCGTTGCCGACACTTTGGGCCTTCCCTACGTCTATGTGCGCTCAAGCCCTAAGGACCACGGTCTGGAGAACCTGATTGAGGGTAATTTGAAGGCCGGTCAGCGTGTGGTGGTGATTGAGGACCTTGTGTCGACAGGCGGTAGCAGCCTGAAGGCTTGTGAGGCAATACGCAACGCCGGAGGCGAGGTTGCCGGAATGGCGGCTATATTCACCTACGAGTTCCCGGTGTCGACCCGCAAGTTCAAGGAGGCCGGCGTGGAGCTCCGCACAATAAGCAACTATTCGGCAATGCTTGAGGCCGCTCTCGAAATCGACTATATCAAGGAGGGCGACATCGAGACGCTGAAGGAGTGGCGCAAGGATCCGGCCAACTGGGTGCCCAACAAAATAGACACCGTGGAGTGACTCCCGTGCGCGACGTAGAACGATAGAATAATCACACACTTTACAAAAGCAGAAAAAATGGATTCATATAAAAGTGATGTAGTCACTATCAACCATCCGATTGAGTTGGTCTATGACAAGTTGTCGAAGCCGTCGAGCTTCAAGAACATTGCCAATATCGACGCATTGCCCGACGAGGTGAAAGCCAAGATAAATGATATAAAGTTTGGCGACGACACTATATCGTTTGTAGCCAATCCAATAGGCGAGGTGGTGCTTCAAGTGGTGGAGCGTGTGGAGCCCTCAAAGGTAGTGCTCTCGGCTGTTAAGCTGCCTATACCGCTCAATGTGGTGCTGTCGCTTGATAAAGCCGACGATGCCACTACGCATGCCGTGGCTGAGATTCAGGTGGAGCTGAACATGTTTATCCGCCCGATGGTGGAGAAGCCTCTCACCGATGGCGCCAAGAAGTTTGGCGAGCTCCTCACCGTGCTCCCTTACGCTGCAATGTGACGCGCTTTGCACTCCCGAGCCGCACAAGCTGAGCTTGAGCATGTGCGCACGGGCGTAGACAACTGTCGCCGGGCGATCTTACGTGAAGCCATCGCCTGATGGCGCTTATGAAGAAATAAAGAGAGCCGCAAGTTCCAATCGGGGATTTGCGGCTCTTAAAAATATGGGCATAAAAAAAGCTGTTTTCCTTAACACAAGGAAAGCAGCTCCAAACTCTTTAGTTACTTGCTAAATTATTTTACTGAGTCAACAGCTACAGTGTCAGCAACTACAGTGTCAGCAGCAACTGAATCAACAGCCTCAACAGCTACAGTGTCAGCAGCAACAGTGTCAACAGTCTCCTCAGTAGTCTTTGCGCCACCGCAAGAGAACAATGATACACTAAATACAACAGCAAGTAATAAAACTAACTTTTTCATTTTCGTTTAATTTAAAAAATAATAAAACAATATTTTTATGCTTCAAAAACACTGCAAAGTTATAACAAAAAAGTGATATGCAAACAATTTTTCGAAAAAATTTATCCTAAAAAATGCTTTTTTATTAAACCTTTTTGTAGTGTATTGATAATCAGTGTGTTGGAGACGCCGCTTTTTGCGCTTAATTTAGGACTTAATTCATTAATTTTGGGAATGAATGGAATAAATTGTGTGCAAAACGTGAATATTAGTGATAAAATGGCATTAATAGGGCTTATTATGCCGCAAATTGCCATCGTTATAGGGCTTTTGTGGCGTCAGTAGTCGAGGAGGCGTAGGATTTGCGATGTGGTTTCGGCGATGCCGTGGCGTGCCGTGTGAGGCAACATGGCCTCGGCAAGTGATATGGGGCGGCTTTGGATGCAGAACACGGCCCTGAGCCCACATTCGTTGAGTCGCCTCACGTCGCTCACGCTCCCGGCAAGAGCCACTACGGGTATGTTCAGTCTCCTTGCCCTGCCGACGATGCCGGTGAGCACTTTCCCCATTCCCGACTGGCTGTCGATTGCACCCTCACCGGTTATTATGAGGTCGGCATCGGCTATTTTGCTGTCGAAATGCACAAGGTCGAGCACAATCTCTATTCCCTGTCGCAGTGATGCCCCGAGCAGAGCCATCATTGTGCCGCCCATTCCTCCTGCCGCTCCCGCACCTCTCACAGTAGCTATGTCAATTCCCGTGGTGCGAAGCAGCACGTTGGCAAAGTTGCGCAGTCCGAAGTCGAGCATCTCCACGCAGGCGGGGTCGGCTCCCTTTTGCGGCGCGAATACGTGAGCGGCACCATCCTTGCCGAAGAATGGGCTGTTCACGTCGCATGCCACGGTGAAACGGCACTTTTCGAGTCGTGCGTCGATATGCGAGCGGTCGATTGACGCCACCTCGGCAAGATTCTTGCCAATTGGCTCGAGCACGGAGCCTCCGGCATCGATGAAGCGGAATCCGAGTGCCGACAGGGCACCCATTGCGGCGTCGTTGGTGGCGCTTCCGCCTATACCG
Organism: Muribaculaceae bacterium; assembly: GCA_051878575.1. Taxonomy (GTDB): domain Bacteria; phylum Bacteroidota; class Bacteroidia; order Bacteroidales; family Muribaculaceae; genus CALZFJ01. Next base: position 5,763 of record JBJEKJ010000096.1, read on the forward strand.
AGCAGGAAGTTCCGGCAGCCTCTATCGAGGGCGTCGGCAATCAGTTGTCCGGTGCCGAGAGTGGTGGTGAGCATCGGGTTACGCTCATGAGAGGCGATAAGGGTCAGCCCGCTCGCTGCGGCCATCTCGATAATTGCGGTGTCGCCGGCGATGAAGTAGGACGCCTCCACAGGCTGTGATAGAGGATTGGCTACGCGGCAGTCGATTCGTGAGGCTTCCTTGCCGATACAGCCGGCTATCACTCCGGCAGTGCCCTCGCCGCCGTCGGCTATGGTCACAGTCTCCACTATGCACTCCGGGTATATGGCGGCGATTGCCTCGCGGGCGGCCTTGGCAGCCTCCATAGAGCTCAGTGAGCCTTTGAACGAGTCGAATGCCAGAACAATTTTTCGTGCCATGTGTGTGGAGTCGTTATGCTATACCTTTATCGCTCATCCGAAAATGTGCGAGAAAATCTTCTTGGTGGCTCCGAGCCGGCTCTTGATGTAGTCGCCGGCGATGTTGCCGCATCGGGTGAGATATTCGTGGTCGGTCATGAAACGGTCCATAATGGAGTTGAAATCCTCCTTGCCGGCAACCGCAAATCCACCCTCGCGGCTCACGAGCTCGCGGGCCTCGCGGAATTTCTTGAAATTTGGCCCGAAAACGACCGGAATGCCATATACTGCCGCCTCGTTGACATTGTGGATTCCCACGCCGAATCCGCCACCGATGTGAGCAACCTGTGCATAGCGGTAGCACGACGACAGGATGCCGTAGCAGTCGATAATAAGGCAGTCGTGCCCGATGATGTTATCCTCGGTTGCGTTGCTGTAGAGCTTCACCGGACGCTCTATCTTGTCGATAATCTCTTGGAGCCGCACCTTGTCGAACTCATGAGGCGCTATAATCAGCTTCATATCCGGATGCGAGTTGAAGTAGGGGATAATGATATCCTCGTCGGGCTCCCACGAGCTGCCGATAATCAGCGTGAAGCGGCTGTCGGCCACGAATCGCTCCACTATGGGAAAAGGCTTGCAACCGGCAAGAATGTCGGTCACGCGGTCGAATCGTGTGTCGCCGGTCACCGACACATTAGTCACTCCTATTCCTGCAAGCAGCCGTCGCGAGTCCTCGTCTTGCACGAAGATGTGGGTGAAGCATCGCAGCATCTTGCGGAACATCCCGCCCCACGGCTTGAAGAACGGCTGTCCGTCGCGGAAAATCGATGATATTATGTAAGTAGGGATGTCGCGGCGTCGGAGCTCTTGCAAATAGTTGCCCCAGAACTCATATTTCACGAATATTGCCATTTCGGGGTGGGCAAGGTCGAGGAAACGGCGCACTGCCCGCGGCTTGTCGAATGGCAGGTAGCATATTGCGTCGGCTCCGGTGTAGTTTTTTCGCACCTCGTAGCCCGACGGGGAGAAGAATGTGAGCAGTACTCTCACCTCGGGGAAGTGGCGCTTTATCATCTCGATAAGAGGCCGGCCCTGCTCAAACTCTCCGAGCGATGACACGTGAATCCACACATAGCGGCCATTGCCGATGCTTTCCTTCAGCATGTCGAACGTTCGAGCTTGCCCGGCAAGCATTAGCGCGGCCTTCTTGTTGCGGCCCGACACGGCTTTTACTCCTGCGGCGTAGGCTGATATTGCAAGATTGTATATTATGTTCATCTCCCGAAAATACTGTTTTTTTTTGATTATGTGACGAAATTAATAAATGTTTCTTAAATATTCATCGCGAGTGCATGTGGCTTTTTGATTTTTCCACGACTTGTTGTCGATATACACGCGCAGCACTATCTTCTGCCAGAATGTGAAGGCCTCCTTTGTGTAGTGGAAGTCGAGCGACGTGAGCAGGTTCACAAACCGGTTTCGGTAGATGTAGGCGTACACGTTGGTACGGCTGTATAGCTTTGCCTGGTAGCTTGGGTCGCCCATGTTGAGCAAGGACCCGTATTTCGGGTAAAGCGGGTAGAGGTTCTTTCCGGCATAGAAAGTCTCCTTCACTCCGAGCCATTTCCACTCGGCCACGGCATCTATGAGCACTCCGCACGGCTTGTGCCAGCTTTCGGCGCCGCGGTCGCGCTCCAATTGCAAAATCGGGCCGGCCTTCACCGTGAAGCTGTCGAGCGCCGTGCATCGGGCGAGATTGAGCCCTATGTAGGGGTTCACCATGATGTCGTCGTTCACATTTTGGTCGTCGTTGTCGATACGCGTTTTGGCGAGGTGGTTGAGCTGAGCGCGCCCGCCCACGAGCAGCACGCCGCGCGGGTTCCACTCTCCGCTGAAGTTCACGTTGAAAGCCTCGCGCTGAGTGTCGGTCTGTAGGCTGCGCCAGTCGAGCGAGAGCTCGAAGAAACCCCGAGGCCTCACATATTGCAGCAGCACGCCACGGATGTTGGGCTGTTGATACATCATCGAGTCGCTCAGTACCACGTTGTGCAGATGCTCTATGAGCATCGTGCGCGGCAACATTCCCACTGCGAGCCGCCATGTCGGCGACACATAGTTGTAGTAGAGTGTGGGGCACAGCTTGTAGTCGCGCCACTCATTTCCGCAAGGTTGAATCCACGACACACCGCCGGCAATGTTGTGCTTGCCGTCCAACATCGAAATGCCGATTTCGGGCGACAGCCGAGTGAGGAATATCGTCTGGTCGGGCGAATAGTAGTCGTCGCCCTCACGGTTCTCAAAGATGGTGTTGAAGTCAACGCTCCACTTTAGTTGCTGCTGCGGCAAGGCTGTCAGCGCCGTGGCAGCTATTGTGGTCAGAGTGAGGACAAGGCGTCTAAGCATCGGCGGGTTTTATTTTCTCTATGCCCTTGCGTATGCGGGCTATTGTCTCATCCTTTCCGAGAAGTTCGGTAATGTCGAACATGTGCGGCCCCTTGCACTCGCCCACCACCGTCAGGCGGAAGGCGTTCATCACATTGCCGAGATGGTAGCCTTTCTCGGCAATCCATGCGAGCACCACGTCCTCGCTCGGCTTCGATGCGAAGTCGGGCAGCGACTCAAGCACTTTGGTTAGCTCCTCCATGATTGCGGGCATCTCCTCTTTCCATCGCTTCTTGATGTCTTTCTCGGCGTAGGTGTCGGGGGCCACATAGAAGAATTTCGCCTGGTCCCACAGCTCACTCACGAATGAGATGCGGCTTTTCACCAATTCCACAGTGCGGGTGATGTAGGCGTCGGAGTATTTTGCCACGTCTACGCCGTTGGCTGCGAGCACCGGCTTGAAAAGCTCGGCGAGCGATGCGTCGTCCTTTCGGAGCAGATACTCGTGATTGAACCAAGCCCCTTTCTTATAGTCGAATTTCGCACCGCTCTTGGAGCAGTGTGCGAATGAGAATTTAGCGATAAGCTCGTCGATCGACATTATCTCCTGATCATCGCCCGAGTTCCATCCGAGCAGGGCGAGGAAATTCACCACGGCCTCGGGCAGATATCCCTTCTCGCGGTAGCCCGACGAAGTCTCTCCACTCTTCGGGTCGTGCCATTCGAGCGGGAACACGGGGAATCCGAGCTTGTCGCCGTCGCGCTTACTGAGCTTGCCTTTTCCGGCGCCGTCGGGCTTCAGCAGCAGTGGCAGGTGCACGAATTGCGGCATCGTGTCCAACCATCCGAAAGCCTCGTAGAGCAGCACGTGGAGCGGAGCAGAGGGCAGCCACTCCTCGCCGCGAATCACGTGCGACACCTCCATCAGGTGGTCGTCCACAATGTTGGCAAGATGATATGTCGGGAGGTCGTCGGCGCTCTTGTAGAGCACCTTGTCGTCAAGAATCGAAGAGTTGATTGTCACCTTTCCGCGAATCAGGTCGTCGACCTCCACGTCGCGGTTGGGCTCTACCTTGAAGCGCACCACATATTTCGCGCCACCATCGATAAGCGCCCTCACCTCGTCGGCAGGGAGCGTGAGCGAGTTGCGCATGGTATCGCGCGTGGATGCGTCGTATTGGAAATTGGGCATCTCGGTGCGTTTTGCCTCAAGTTCCTCGGGGGTGTCGAAAGCGATATAGGCCTTACCCGCCTTCAGCAGCAGGTCCACGTGCTCGCGATAGATGTCGCGGCGCTCCGATTGCTTGTAGGGGCCGTAGTTGCCACCTTCGCGCACGCCCTCGTCGATGCCTATTCCGAGCCATGCAAGAGCCTCGTTGATATAGTCTTCGGCTCCAGGCACAAAGCGGGTGGAGTCGGTGTCCTCGATTCTCAGAATCATGTCGCCGCCATTCTGGCGTGCGAACAGGTAGTTGTAAAGTGCCGTTCGGACACCGCCGATGTGCAACGGTCCGGTAGGCGATGGCGCAAAGCGCACTCTTACTCTTCTTTCCATATATGTTTTGTTCTTATTATTTTGCTAAATGATAAATTCCTTGCAAAAATACAAAAAAATGTGCAATGAGAGCGCAAATATATGTGTTAACTTGCGACAAATGCCGCAATAAGGCGCATTAATGCTGAAAAAAGAGAAAAAAACGCCGGTGGGAAATGCTGTTTAGCGGTATCGTTCGGTACGTCTGTCGGCGATTGCTCCGTTCCAGTTCAATCCGAAAGCGAAGTCGTAGACGTTGCCGTCGGGCGATTGGAATCCGTCGGCGTATGCCCGGGTGAGGTCGGCCACGAGGCGCGGCTCGCAACCGAAGGTGCTGCTGTAGCGATACCATCGAGGGTCGGTGCCGCAAGGTCGGCGGCTCGCTCCTCGGCAGGCCACTTGTGAAGCCCGAAAATGTGAGCTATGAGAGCCGTGGCGGTAGGGCGCAAGGTGAATTGGAAATTTTTTTGGCGGGTGTTTTAACTTTTGCTATATTCGTGAATCAAAAGGACAGAACGCCCGATTCCGAGGCATGCATCTTGCGGTGAGGCCGAGGCTCTGACGAAAACAACACATAATGCGTGATCGATGATGGATGAGAAAGAACTTATAGCACGGCTAAAATCGCCCGACGGACGCGACGCTGCTTTCCGCGAGCTGCTCAAGCTATATGGCTCGAAGCTGTATTGGCACATTCGCCGCATTGTGGTGAGCCACGACGATGCCGAGGACGTGATGCAGGAGACGTCGGTGCGCATTCTGCTTGGCATCGACGGCTATGAGGGCAAGAGCTCGCTGCTCACGTGGCTATATAGGATTGCCACCAACGAGGCGCTGATGCTGCTGCGAAGGCGCTGCCCGATGTTCCATTCCATCGACTCGCTCGGTGAGTCGCTTGCCGAGAAGGTGGCGGGAGAGGCCGGCGTCGACGCCGACAAGGCTGAGGTGCTCTTTCAGCAGGCTGTGGCACAGCTGCCCACGCAGCAGCGACTGGCGTTCAACCTGCGCTACTACGATGAAATGCCCTACGAGCAGATGGCTCAGGTGACCGGAAAGAATGTGAATACGCTCAAGACCAATTATCATTTTGCGGTGGAGCGCGTGAAAAAGTATATAAAGGAGAACTCGATATGAACGATTTGATGAACAAAGTGGGAAAACGGCTTCCGTATGGCGAAACCGACGATTACGTGAACCGACTGATTGAGCGGTGTGCCGACAGGGCTATTGCCTCGGCGCCCAGTCGACGCTCGGCACGCATCAGGCGGCTGTGGATTGGATGGTCGAGCGCCGCGGCTGTGGTGGCTGTGGCTGCGACGGCGGCATTGCGAGTTGCGGTGCACCAGCCTCGAGGTGCCGACGAGGCGATGGCAGGCATGGCACTGAGCATTGAGAGCAGTGCCGAGAGCGTGGAGCGCAGCGAGCCGCTTAACGTGGTGCTCACTCAGATGACCGACGACCAATTGGCGAGCATCACCTATTATTGCACCGACGATATTCCGGAATACTAAGCAGTGTGGCCGTGCCCACACAGGCGCTTGCGGTGATAACGGCCGATGTGAGATTGTAATGCGTTACAGATATAGATTGTTTAACTTTTTAAAATTAGAATTGAAAAATGAAGAAAATATTGATTCTCGCCATTGTGGCGATTATGGCTCTGCCGGTGGTTGCCGACGACAGTAGCAAGAATGCCGACGGTAAGGCGCGTAACAGCGACAGGATGACGCAGCTCTTCAATGCCAAAGTGAAGATGATGAAGGAGAAATTGCTGCTTACCGAGGAGCAGACCGAGAAGTTTATCCCCGTCTACAAGGAGTATATGGAGGCGATAGGCAAGACTCTCGGCAAGCGTCCGCCCGAGGTGGGCGACGTGAAGACCGTCGACGAGGCCTCAAAGGTGATTATCGACGGGCTCAATGGCAAAATCAAGGTGGTGGAGGTGCAGAAAACCTATATTCCCAAGTTTGCCAAAGTGCTGACTCCCCAGCAGTTGCTGAAGCTGCTTCCTGCCGAGAGCGACATTCAGCGCGAGGTGCGCAAGGAGTTCAAGCGCAGGGCCATAGGCGAGCGAAAGATGAGGAAGCAGGAGCGTCGCGAGAAATTGCTCAAGAAGCGCCGTGAGAGCGACAAGCCCGCCACGGGACAGGGCGATGCGCAGGCGTGCGGCGATATGCCATGCAATGATGCGTTTCAGCTCCTCTGACGGCTCGGAGTTATTAACAAAAACGACGACTTATCAACAATTTAGTCATTTTGTGGGAAAATCATTTGTGATATGTGGCTAAAAAATAATTCCTTTGCAGTGTGAAATTGATAACTGTAAGAAAGGTATGGGTAGAATAATAGCTATCGCAAATCAAAAAGGCGGTGTGGGCAAGACCACGACTTCCATAAATCTTGCCGCATCGCTAGCCCACAATGGCAAGAAGGTGCTGATAATCGATGCCGACCCTCAGGCCAATGCCACCTCGGGATTGGGAGTCGACGCCAAGAAGATGTCGTCGTCGATTTACGAATGTCTTGTCGACGATTATCCCATTCAGGGCACGCAGGTGCCGACGTGCGTCAGCGGTCTCGATATCATAGGCTCGCGAATCGACCTCGTGGGCGCCGAGCTTGAGCTTATAGGCAAGTCAAACCGCGAGATAGTGCTGCGCTCGCTGCTGTCGCAGATCAAGGACGCCTACGATTACATCTTGATTGATTGCAGCCCGTCGCTCGGCCTTATCACCGTGAATGCCCTCACGGCCGCCGACTCGGTGATTATTCCAGTGCAGGCTGAGTATTTTGCCCTCGAAGGCATCAGCAAGCTGCTCAACACCATAAGAATTATCAAGTCGAAGCTGAACCGCAACTTGGAGATTGAGGGATTCCTCCTCACCATGTACGACGCGCGACTTCGCCTTGCCAACCAAATCTATGAGGAGCTGAAGACGCATTTCGGCGACATGGTGTTCGACACCGTGATTCCGCGCAACACGCGCTTGAGCGAGGCTCCGAGCCACGGGTTGCCGGCCATACTCTACGACCCTACGAGCCGTGGCGCCACAAGCCACTTGCAGCTTGCCAAAGAGCTTATAGCCCGCAACCGCACGCGCAAGTCGGCATAGGCGAAGGGATGTTTAGGTGTAATCCTGCCATTACTGCAAGCTGCGGCTTCCAAAGTCCGAATTGTGGCAAAACAGCAAAATTTTGAATAGAAAAACGCTTTTGAGGCGTTTTTCTATTCATTTTTTTACTATCTTTGTCATGGTTATTCCGTATATCAGCTAAATGTCCAAAAGCAAGATTGTCGGTCTTAATCAGGCATGCAATGTTGCTCATGCGATAGGTAGCACGAAAAAAAGTATTGATATGAATAGTATTTTAAGACAGTTTGGCAATGTCCCCGTAACGGTTTCAACTCTGGAATCATTGTTCCCTAACGTGAAAAGAGGGAATCAGAAGGTTGGCTTGCTTGAGCGCGACAGACAGATAATCCGCCTCAAGCGCGGACTTTATGTGTGTAGCTCGGATGTTTCGGGGAGGGCTTTGTCGATGGAGCTTATAGCCAATCATCTTTACGCTCCATCCTATGTCTCGATGTCATCGGCATTGCGCTATTATGGGCTGATACCCGAAGCCGTCTATACCGTTCAGTCGATGACGATAAAGCATTCTCGAAGTTTCGACACTACGCTTGCGAGGTTTGAGTACACATCAATGTCGCGACAGGCTTTTCCGGTAGGGTTGACCACTGCGACGGAATCGGGATGCTCTTTTGTGATGGCGACTCCTGAGAAAGCGCTATGCGATTTGATAGCATATTCTACTAACGTGAATCTGCGCTATTTGAAAGATGCGGCATTGTATATCGAGGAGGACATAAGAATGGATATGGACGATTTCAGGAAGATGGATGCCGGTATTTTTGAAGAATATATCAGTGTTGGCAAAAAGGCTGACTCAATACGCACACTACTAAAATTGCTTAAGAGATGAGCAACGGACTATATAACACTATGTTGTCGGCCTACGACTTGTCGACCGAGCAATCAAGGCGAAATGCTGTTTTTGAGGTGAACCAACAGATAATACTCGCCGGGCTCTATAATGGCGGATTCTTTGATGTGGCGGCTTTCTACGGCGGTACCTGCCTGAGAATCTTTCATGGGTTGCAACGTTTCAGTGAGGATATGGATTTCTCGCTCCTGAAGCCCGACGCTAACTTCGATTTTACTAGATATTTTCAGCCAATAGTCGATGAATTTGCACTCGTGGGGCGTAAAGTGGAGATAACAAAAAAAGACAAGAAAAATTTCGGTAAGGTTGAGTCGGCATTTCTTAAGGACAATACCGATGTTTATGATGTCGCTTTCAGCACCGATAGGTCGATAAAGATAAAAATCGAAGTCGACACTCAGCCCCCATTAGGATTCAGGACGGAGCAGCGACTGCTGTTGCTCCCACATTCGTTCATGACGCGATGCTTTGTGCTTCCCGACTTGTTTGCGGGGAAAATGCATGCGCTGTTATATCGCACTTGGAAAAATAGGGTAAAAGGTCGCGACTGGTATGATTTCGAATGGTATATCAGGCATAATATCCCTCTTGGGTTTGAGCATTTTGCCGAGCGAGTCGGGCAGTTCAATGGCGAGACAATTGGGCGCGATGAGCTGCTGATGCGGCTTAGGGAGCGCATGACATCGGTAAATATTGGCCAGGTGCGTGGCGACGTTATGCCATTTGTAAGGAATCCTAAAGAGATAGAATTGTGGTCAAACGACTATTTTGTTCAGTTGTCAGGATTGATTAAATTTGAATAGCAATTGTATTGTGTTGTCTGAGTGCCGTCATGGGTGAATAGGGCGAATTTTGCGAAAATGATTTAATTGTTGGGCAAAAGTAGGGCTAATACGATAGAAATGTTGTAACTTTGCTATGATATTTAGGAATTAACTCCAACTTTAGCATATTTTGAATTATGGCAATGAAACGTAACGCATTGGGACGCGGACTGGACTCGCTTATTTCGATGGACGACATCCAGACGGGCGGTTCCTCGGCAATCAATGAGATAAATATCGACCAAATCTCGCCTAACCCCGACCAACCTCGCACCACTTTCGACGAGGAGGCATTGGAGGAGCTTGCTATGTCGATTCGCGAGCTGGGCATCATTCAGCCGCTCACGCTGCGGAGCATCGGCGAGGGCGCCTATCAGATTATTTCGGGCGAGCGCCGCTACCGTGCCGCTAAACTTGCCGGGATCGACTCGGTGCCGGCCTATGTGCGCACTGCCAACGATAGCGAGCTGACCGAGATGGCTCTTATCGAGAATATTCAGCGCGAGGACCTGAATGCCATTGAGATTGCCCTCACATTTAAGAAGCTAATAGAGCAATACAACCTCACCCAGGAGCGGCTGAGCGACCGCATAGGCAAGAAGCGTACCACCATAGCCAATTTCTTGCGACTGCTCAAGCTGCCTGCCGAGGTGCAGCTCGGGCTGCGCGACCGAAGGCTCGACATGGGGCATGCCCGTGCCATTCTGTCGATCGACAAGCCGGCATTGCAGTTAAAAGTGTACAACGAAATTCTTAAAAAAGGTTTATCGGTGAGGCAGGTCGAGGAGCTCGCCAAGCAATATCGCGATGCTCCGGATGAAGCAGGGCAGAAGGCTGCCGTCACCCTTAAGCGATTGAGCAACAAGGATTACGATATATTGAAGAAGCATCTTTCGTCGACATTCCGGACGCCGGTGAAGCTCACTTGCGATGCCAGCGGTAAAGGAAAAATAACATTCCCTTTCAAGAGCGAGGACGAACTTGAGAAATTAATTGCTATCTTTGACCGACTAAAAACTGACGATTCAGAGGCGAGATGATGAAAATCGCCGCCGCTGAGTCGGCAAAATTATTGCATTATAGTGAGATTTATTAAGAATCGAATCATAGGCGTGGTGTGTGTGGCGATCTTGGCGTGTGCCGAGGCGCTATGCCCTGTTGAGTCTTGCGCGCAGACTCCAGTCGCTGCCGACAGCATCGCAGCCCCAGGAAAGGCGCCCGTGCCCCGTCACCGCCGCGACCGCACGAGAGTGGAGCTTGACGACGGGCAGCAACCTGCTGCGCAGGGCGTGAGAGTGGTTGACCTCTCGGGCGACACTGTGCAGATTGCCGCTATGGACTCTGTGGCCGAGATTCTTGCCGCTGAGGTGCTCACGGCACAGCGCGACTCAATAAGGAAGGACTCGATCATACGTGCCACCTATGGCAAGGAGCGCGTTTTCAAGCCTAACCCCACGAGGGCGGTGTGGCTTTCGGCGCTCTTTCCCGGACTGGGGCAGATCTATAACCGCCGATACTGGAAGCTGCCGATAATCGTGGGCGGATACATCGGGCTTGCCTACGCCACCTCGTGGAACAATGGTATGCTCAAAGACTACACCAAAGCCTATGGCGACGCTATGGACAGCGATCCCAACACGCGCAGCTACATGAATTTCTATCCCTCGACAACGCGCGAGGAAGATATCGACATGGCGTGGCTCAAGCGTGTGCTGAAGTCGAAGAAAGACTATTATCGCCGAAACCGCGACTTGTGCATCATCAGCATGGTGGGCGTCTACCTTCTATGCATGATCGATGCCTACGTGGATGCCTCGCTTGCCAACTTCGATATCTCGCCCGAGCTGTCGATGAAGGTGAAGCCGGCGGTCATCGAGCCGCAGCTTGGCAAGTTGCCTGCCGTGGGCTTGCAATGCGCGTTGAGTTTTTAAATTGAGAATTATTTGTGGAAATGAAAGGAAGAATAACTACGCTAATCATCGCCGGGGTGGCTGCCGTGTCGGCAATCGCCGCTCCGAAACCCACTCTCCTCTCTATCAAGGAGACTATCACCGACAATTCAATCGTCTATCCCGAGAGCTTCGAGACCGACACGAAGGAGATGTTGCAGAACTGGTATATCAAGAACTATACCGTGCTCGACGCCGACGTGGAGAAGCGTTCGAGCAACGATGCAACCGATGCCGAGTATATCAGCCGCCTGAAGGCTCTGCCCACCGAGATTGAGATGCCCTACAATCAGGTGGTGCGAAGCTACATCGACATGTATGTGAAGCGGCGCCGCACGCTCGTGGAGGCTATGCTGGGCATGAGCCTCTACTATATGCCCATCTTCGAGCAGGCGCTTGAGAAGGAGAATCTGCCTTTGGAGCTGAAATACCTGCCGGTGATTGAGTCGGCGCTCAACCCCGACGCCGTGTCGCGTGCCGGTGCCGCAGGCCTGTGGCAGTTTATGATTGGCACCGCAAAGGGACTCGGCCTCGAGGTGAACTCGCTCGTCGACGAGCGTCGCGACCCTTATCGCTCGTCGGAGAAAGCAGCAAAATATCTAAAGGAACTTTACAATATCTACAGCGACTGGTCGCTGGCTATTGCCGCCTATAATTGCGGTCCGGGCAATGTGAACAAGGCGCTGCGCCGTGCCGGAGGCGACAATGGGGTGAAGAAGGACTTTTGGGAGATTTATCCCTATCTGCCTAAGGAGACGCGCGGATATGTGCCCGCCTTCATTGCCGCCAACTATGTGATGACCTATTTCAAATATCACAACATCAGTCCGGGTCTTGCCAAGAAGCCTATTGTGACCGATACGGTGAGCGTGAGCCGCCGCGTGCACTTGCAGCAGATATCGGCGGTGCTGAATATGCCTGTCGATGAGCTGAGAGTGCTGAATCCTCAGTTCCGCCGTGATGTGATTCCGGCCCTCGACGACCGTCGATACTCGCTCGTGCTGCCGTCGCAGCAGGTCTACAGCTACATAATGAGCGAGGACAGCATTGTGAACTTCAACACTGACAAATATGCTCAGCGCGATGTGGTGGAACCTGCCGAATATCGCTCGGAAAGTGCCGATTACACCTATGAGTCGAAACTCGTGACGAAATATCACAAGGTGCGCCGTGGCGAAACGCTCTCGAAGATTGCCAAGCGCTATGGTGTGACAACTGCGAGCATCAAGCAGGCCAACGGGCTGCGCAAGAACTCGGTGAATAGGGGACAAGTGCTGAAAATAAGCGTCTACGAGAAAGTGAAGGTGCCGCGAAAAGTGCAGGCTGAGCCAGATGATGCCGCAAATGATGAGCTATTGGCTGAAAATGCCGCCGATGAGGCTGAAGAAGTGGCTGAGGAAGCTGAGGTGCGCGCTGTGGAGCAGGCTTCAGCAAAGGCTGTGAAAGAGCGTAAGGCTGCAAAATCGGAGTCAACTGCCGTTGATAAGAAAACTGCCGCCGACAAGAAAAAGAAGACCGCCGACACTGCCGCCGATAAGAAAACTGCCGCCGACAAGAAAAAGAAGACCGCCGACACTGCTGCCGACAAGAAAGCTGCCGCCGACAAGAAAAAGAAATCGGCTAAACAAAAGTCGGCAAAGAGCACTACTCACAAAGTGCGCAAGGGCGAGAGCCTCTCGAAGATTGCCGACAAGTATCCCGGCGTGAGCATTGCCGACATTCAGCGTGCCAACAACATAAAGGGTAGCAAAATTCAAGCCGGACAGACCCTCGTTATCCCTGCCAAGTGACAGCGTAGGCATGGCAACCTTTAGTTGTGGTATTTAAATTGTGATTTTGCTATGGAGAAAGATATTGTAAGGCAAGCGAATGAACGCCCGCTGATTTTTATCGGGAATGACGACGGTTTCCGTGCCGGAGGCCTTGATGCGTTGATAAATATAGCCGCCGACTATGGCGACGTGGTGGCTGTGGCGCCTTTCGAGCATCAGTCGGGGAAGTCGTCGGCCATCACCGTCGACCTTCCTCTACGCGTGCATCTCATTCGCGACGAGGAGCATGTGCGACTCTACAGCGTGAACGGCACGCCCGTCGACTGTGCGAAGCTGGCTTTCGACCGCTTGCTGCCGCGAGTGCCCGACTTGCTGCTCTCGGGCATCAATCATGGCTATAACTCGGGCAACAGCGTGATATATTCGGGCACGATGGGCGTGGTGTTTGAGGGCTCCTTCAGAGGCGTGCCGAGCATAGGCTTCTCCTATGGCGACTATATGCCCGACGCCGACTTTGCTCCCTGCGAGCCTGTGGTGAGGCAGATTATCGAGCAGGTGCTCGGCGAGGGACTGCCCGAAGGCGTGTGCCTGAATGTGAACATGCCCAAGTGTGAGCGCATTCTCGGCGTGAAGCGCGTGAAATCGGCCGCCGGCTACTGGAAGGAGGAGTTTGAGGAGCGTGTCGACCCGCATGGCCGCGTCTATTACTGGCTGACCGGGCAATATCACAACGCCGAGCCCGACAATGCCGCCACCGACCATTATTGGCTCAGCCGTCACTACGCCACCGTGGTGCCTTGCCGTGCCGACCAGACCGCCTACGACTGCCTTTAGCCTTTGGCGCGAGCCTCACGGTATCACCTGTTTTGCCGCGCAAGGCCTTGCATAGGTGTGAATTTTGCTGAAAAATTTGCTGAAAATTGTGCTAATCATCAAAAAAATTGGTGATAATAGTTGAGTTGTACACATAATTGATTAATTTTGCTCTAATTTTGGCTTATTATGGCTTTAAGCTGAAAAATGCGGCCGGCTCTCAGTGTGGGTTTGCCGCGTGGCAATGTAATTATTAACTTTTTTACAACTATATTATTGCAAATGAGAAGATGGCGCATTGAAGACAGTGCGGAGCTTTACAACATCAGCGGATGGGGCTTGAAGTATTTCTCTATCAATGAGAAAGGCCATGTGGCCGTTACGCCACGCGAGGATTGTGCTCCTGTTGACTTGAAGGAGGTGATGGACGAATTGCAGGTTCGCGACGTAACGTCGCCGGTGCTCTTGCGATTTCCCGACATCCTCGACAACCGTATCGAGAAGATTTCGCGATGCTTTAAGCAGGCTGCCGAGGAGTATAACTACCGGGCCGAGAATTTTGTGGTCTATCCAATCAAGGTGAACCAGATGCGTCAGGTGGTGGAGGAGATTGTGAGCCACGGCAAGAAGTTCAACATCGGACTCGAGGCGGGCTCGAAACCCGAGCTGCACGCCGTGCTTGCCACTAACATCGCCGAACCGTCGCTCATAGTGTGCAATGGATATAAGGATGAGAACTATGTGGAGCTTGCACTGCTCGCCCAGAAAATGGGCCGCCGCATATATCTTGTGGTGGAGAAGCTGAACGAGCTCAAGCTCATTGCCGAGATAGGACGCCGCCTCGGCATCCGTCCCAACGTGGGTATCCGCATCAAGCTTTCGAGCTCGGGAAGCGGCAAGTGGGAGGAGTCGGGAGGCGACCAGAGCAAGTTCGGGCTCAACTCGAGCGAGCTGCTTGAGGCACTCTCGATGCTCGAGCGCTACAAGATGAAGGACTGCCTGAAGCTAATCCACTTCCACATCGGAAGCCAAATCACAAAGATTCGCCGCATCAAGAATGCCCTTCGCGAGGCCACGCAATTCTATGTGCAGCTATCGAAGATGGGATTCGACATCGACTTTATCGACATCGGTGGCGGACTTGGCGTGGACTACGACGGAACGCGAAGCAGCGCGAGCGAGAGCAGCATGAACTACTCTATTCAGGAGTATGTTAACGACTCGGTGTCGGCGCTCGTCGACGTGTGCGAGAAGAACGGGCTCAAGCAGCCCAACATCATCACCGAGTCGGGACGTTCGCTGTCGGCACACCACTCGGTGCTCGTGTTTGAGGTGCTGGAGACGGCATGCCTGCCTGAGTGGGACGAGGATACCGACACGATAACCGAGAATGATCATGAGCTTGCCCGAGAGCTTTACGATATATGGGACAAAATCAACCAGCCGCGAATGTTTGAGAGCTGGCACGACGCGTTGCAGATTCGCGAGGAGGCGCTCGACCTTTTCAGCCTCGGGCTGCTTGACCTGCGCACACGAGCCATGATAGAGAAACTCTTTTGGTCGATTGCGCGCGACGTAAGCTCCATAACGTCGGGAATGAAGCATGTGCCCGAGGAGCTGAAGAAGGTGAACCGCATGCTTCCGGAGAAGTATTTCTGCAACTTCTCTCTGTTCCAGTCGCTGCCCGACTCATGGGCTATCGATCAGGTGTTCCCGATAATGCCTATCTGCCGCCTCGACGAGAAGCCCTCGAAGATGGCCACCGTGCAGGATATAACCTGCGACAGCGACGGCAAGATCAACAACTTCATCTCGCCTCACGGCGTGTCGAGCGCGCTGCCGGTGCACACGCTCAAGAACAATGAGTCGTATTATCTCGGCGTGTTCCTTGTGGGGGCATATCAGGAGATTCTCGGCGATATGCACAATCTATTCGGCGACACCAATGCCGTGCACATCAGCGTCTACAAGGACCACTACGAAATCGACCAGATAATCGACGGCGAGACGGTGGCCGAGGTGCTCGACTATGTGCAGTATAGCCCGAAGAAGCTCGTGCGCAACGTGGAGACGTGGGTGACACACTCTATGAAGTCGGGAAAAATCACTCCCGAGGAGGGCCGCGAGTTCCTTAGCAACTATCGCTCGGGGCTCTATGGCTACACATATCTCGAAAAGGACTGAACACTATGGCGTAAATAACAATAAAAGGACAGGGGGCAGGCAAAAGTGAGATACTTCATGCGTTTGGCATATAATGGAGCTAATTTCCACGGCTGGCAGTCGCAGCCCAATGCCTCGTCGGTGCAGCAGAGCGTGGAGCGGGCACTGACGGTAGTCATGCGCGAGCCAATTGCCGTGACAGGCGCCGGGCGGACCGATGCCGGAGTGAACGCTGCCATGATGGTGGCACACTTCGACGCAGAGCGCCCAATTTCCGACGTGCCGACGCTCATCAGGCGTCTCAACAGCATTCTCGGCAACGACATTGCCGTCTACTCGGTGTTTCGGGTGGCCGACGACGCCCACGCGCGATTCGATGCCACGAGCCGCACCTACAAGTATTTTGTCTCCACCGAGAAATCGCCGTTTCACTGCGCTTTCAGCTGGCACTGCCGCACTCCGCTCGACTTTGAGCTGATGAACGAGGCTGCCGCAAAGCTCTTGGACTACACCGACTTCACGAGCTTCAGCAAGCTGCACACCGATGTGGCGACAAACAATTGCCGCGTGACGCATGCCCGATGGGAACAGGAGGACGACCGCCGTGTGTTCACTATCACTGCCGACCGCTTTCTGCGCAATATGGTGCGCGCCGTGGTGGGCACGCTTGTGGAGGTGGGGCGCCACAAGATAGGCGTCGACGACTTTTGCCGTATTATAGAGAAAAAAGACCGATGCTCGGCGGGCACATCGATGCCCGGCAACGCCCTTTTTCTGTGGAATGTGACGTATCCTTATAATATAGAGTAAGAATTGAAAAAATGATTTATGCTATGAACATAAGAAGAATATTGGTCTCTGCCGTGGCTGCGGCGGCAATGCTTGTGGCGAGTGCCGAGACCTACACGTGGTCGCGCTACGATCTCTCCTTCGACGTGCCTAATGGCGGATTCGTCACCTACAACTCGGCGAGTGTCTTTGAGATTCAGTGGCATGACCTCACGGTGTCGGTGAGGCTGTTCGACAAGTCGGGGGCCGACGACAATTTTATGAAATACAATCTGCAAAAACTGGCGTCGGGCTACAATATGTACGACACGCAGCTGCGCAAGAGTGATGTGAAGGGTTTCAAGGGATTCAACCTCAATGGCACGCTTCCCGACGGCTCGAGGGCTTGTCTTGTGAATATGGTGTCGAAAAAGAGCAATCTTGCCCTTCAGATTGAGATAAACTATCTTCAAGGGGCTGAGGACGACGTGAGCAAGATATTGAAGAGCTTCGCCGAGGGGAAGAAGCAGAAGGTGAGGAAGGAGAAAAGCCCTAAGCAGAAGATACAGAAGAAAGGAGCCAAGCCCAAGCCGATAAAGCCCGGAACTGTCGACGACCTGCCCGAGAAGCTCTATGACGTGTGAGCCGCGGCGCGGTAGGGAAGAACCTCTCATGCAAATTAATTGTAATATATCATATATAAAGAATTAAGCGAGAATCAATCAGTAAAAGATAAATATCAATAACTCTACAAAAAACATATTGAAAATATGAATTTGAATCAGAAACAAAAGAATCGCCTTGTGGTGGCAGGCATTGTGGCGGGATTGGCACTGATGTCGCTGCTGCTATTCTCCACGCTTGAGACTAAGCGCCAATTTGAGGAGGCTACAGCCGTCAACGAGCAGTTGAGGCTGCAAAACGAGCAGTTGCATCTTGCCGGCGAGTATGAGCAGCTGAACAGCCAGTTCAAGAACTATGAGAGTCAGACGCAATATATCAACAACGACTCAATTCTCATAAAATATGGCGAGGCGAAGGACAAGGTGGAGAAACTGCTCACCGAGCTCAAGACGCAGAAAATCACCAGTCAGCGCCGCATCAAGCAGCTTCAGGACGAGATAAAGACCCTGAAGGGGCTTATGAAGCACTATGTGGAGATTATCGACTCGCTCGGGAAGGAGAATGCCGGACTACGTGCCGAGAATGCCGAAATCAGGCAGAAAAACCAGGAGCTGAACTCGCAGGTGAATGAGGTGTCGGCAAAGAACGAGAACCTCTCGAAGCGCATGACGCTTGCCGAGAAACTGAACATCTCGGCGCTCACGCTCACACCACTTAAGAGCAATGGCAAGCAGGAGAAACGCATCAGCAAGGCCAAGCAGTTGCGCGTCACGTTCACTATTCCGCAAAACAACTCCACTCCGGTGGGCGAGAAGACGCTATATGTGCGCATCACCAACCCCGAGGGCACGTTGCTGGGCTCGCAGGGCTCGTTTGAGTTTGAGGGTGGCAACATTCCGTTCACTGAGCGTAAGATAATAGAATATGAGGGTCAGGAGATTGCCGGAATCTCAATCTACTGGAATGTAAATTCCGTGCTCAACCCGGGCCAGTACACCGTGGAGGTGTTTGCCGATAATTACAGGCTCACCTCGCGAAAGTTCACTTTCGAGAAATAGCATAGCTTGCAGCGATGGATAGCCTGCTTGTGGAGGCCTTCTGCCGCTACAAAACAGATATAATGCTTGTGGCGCTAACCCTTTGACACATAGGAGGGAAGGCGCCACAAACGCTTCTTTAGGGTGTGGCGAGGCGAAAATATTTGCCCGAAAAGTTGGTCAGTTCAGCAAAAATGCCTACCTTTGCACTCGGGTAAGTCCTATACGACCAGCTCCCTGTCAACTCCCCCAGGTCTTGACCGAAGCAAGGGTAGCAGGTTGTAGCGGTGCGATGTAG
>JBJEKJ010000097.1:0-23968 GCA_051878575.1 Muribaculaceae bacterium
ATGCGTTTTCCATCGGAATCAGTGAAAAATGCCCACATTTTGGTCAGTAGTACGTCACTTTCGGAGCAGGCAAACCGGCATCGGGCAGCGCAAAGACGCGAATCCAGTCGATATCCATAAAATGGACGTTGCTATCGGTGAGTTGAGCGGGGTCGACGCATCCGGGCCATGCCTCGGGACGGTCGCTCAGTCCGCTGCTTATGAGCATGAAGAATCCCTCGGGATTGCTCCAGGGCCAGTCGACATTGCCATTGTCGCCACGGTGATGCACGAAGTAGGTCTGTCCGTTCACGCCGCCCACTATTCTGTCGGGATACCACTCGAGCCAGAAGATGTTCCACTGCGTCATGTCGGCAAGCTCTATCGACGCCGTGGTGCTGCCCTTTCCGCCCACCACACCGGCATAATGATTGGCCGAGTGCAGAGTGAAGTGCGAGCGGTGGTTGATTTTACGCTTCGGATTCTCGAGCAAGTCGATTTCGCCATTGGCAGGCCACGACCCGCTATTGCCCATGAACCACAGGGCATCGTTGAGCCCCACGTGGTTGGAGCGGCGGCAGCGCACCTCGATGCGCATATTCTCGGTGAAGCGGCACCACGCCTCACTACTGTCGTCGGGCACGGTGCGCAGAGCGAACGACGAATACTTCACGCGGCGGCCGAAGCCATTGTCGATGGAGTCGGGTTCCTGATGGCTTGTGAGGTGCAGCACACCCGAGCGCACCTCGGCACAGCGGTCGAGGTCGACACGCGAGCTGCGCGCCATGTGCGGTGTGTTCTGAGCCTGCCACCCAAGCGGACGGTGCCCGTCGACGTCGCTATCGAGAAACTCATGGGCGGTGTAGAAGCGCCATCCGGGAAGTGCGGGATGCGCGTCGCCGGGCCTCAGCGCAAGCGGCGCGGCCGGATCGGCATAGAGCGCATGCTCGTCGTCCTTAGGCTCCACGGCATCGGCAGCCACGAGGACGTCGAGCTCGGCAACAGCCACGCTGTCGGCGCCCGAGCACTCGCTCAGCGCCGTGAGCCTAATATATCGTGCCATCACCGGCTTTTCCAGCATCACTCGCTGTGGCACGGGATTGTTGGCAATATTCCCAAACTCTCCCGACACCTTGCAGGGTTCAATATGCCCGGCATCGGTGCCGCAGCCTATTGCATAATGGAATATCGCACCCGAGGCATTGCTTGGCGGAGTGTAGACGAGTCCCGCCACAGGCACCGTGGCACGCATGTCGATGACAATATCGGCAGGGAACTCAACTCCCGACGCCGTGAACACCGTGGCGGCATCACCGTCGATGATACGCGCGGCGGCAGCCACGTCGCCTCCCGGAGCCTCCGCCACGCCCCACCCCTCCTTGTTCAGAGGCTTGTAGGCCGAGTTGGCGGTTCCGGTATCGGCAATCAGTGGCAGGCAGTAGGCGCCCACCTTGTCGATATAATATTTTCCGCGGCTCATGGTAACATTCACTCGGACGGCTTGCGCCTCAACGTCGGCAAAGGTCAAAATACGCTTTATTCCCACCGTTGTACCCTCGGCTATTATCCTCCACTCTCCTCCGATTGTAAGAGCCTCGACGCTGAAAGCCTCGATGCGCTGTCCGCGCGTCACGTCCTCAACGAGCTCCACGGCATTGATGACCGAGGGCTTGGCAAATCGGTAAATATTGCCTTTTTTAGATGTTATGCGGTTGTGGGAGAATCCGGCGTCGATCCACTGCCGCAGCTCCATAAGCCGCAGGCTGTCGGTGGAGTGTATGCGTCCGTCGGTGTCGGGAGGCACGTTCAGCAGCAACACCGAGTTGCGGCCCACCGACGTCAGATATATGTCGGCAAGCTCACGCAGGCTCTTCGGCTGCTCCTCGGCATGAAAGAACCACCCCTTGCGAATCGACACGTCGACCTCCGACGGCCACCAGTATAGGCGGTCGGCACGGGCAAGGACGTCGCGTCCGCCCAAGTCGGGAGATTTCGCCTTCAGGCCCAATCGGGAGTTCCGCTCGGCGGCATCGGGATATATTCCCGGCGTGATTGCCGTGGCGCACCATTCGGTGGTGCGTCCCTCGCCGCGCTCGTTGCCCACCCAGCGCACGTCGTCGCCCATGATTGCCGTCACGGCATCGGGCTGAAGGCGGCGAATCACCTCGGCAAAGCGCTCCCAGTCATATTCCTGACGGCGTCCATTAGGACCCTCGCCGCAAGCTCCGTCGAACCACACCTCATCGATGCGGCCATAATTGGTGAGAAGCTCGGTGAGCTGAGCCACAAGCATATCGTTGTAGCGCGGCGAGTCGCCGTAGCATGGCGCGTTGCGGTCCCAGGGCGACAGATAGATACCCATTTTCATGCCGTGGCGGTCGCATGCGTCGCGAAGTTCACGCACCACGTCGCCCTTGCCACCCTTCCATGCCGATGAGGCTACAGAATGGCTCGTAGTAGCCGTGGGCCACAGGCAGAACCCGTCGTGGTGCTTCGCCGTGAGGATTACCATCTTGAAACCGGCTCTTTTGAGTGTCGACACCCACTGGTCGGCATCGAGATGAGAAGGATTGAACAGGCGAGGGTCCTCGGTACCGTCGCCCCACTCACGGCCGGTGAACGTGTTCATGCCGAAGTGGAGAAAAGCCGTTAGCTCAAGCCGTTGCCACTCAAGTTGCCGCCTTGTGGGCACAAGATTGGCCGCCATCGACACTTTCTCACCAAGCGTGGCTCCCTCGGGGAAAATCACCGTCTTCTCGTAGGTTCTCGCATTTATTCCCTGTGCCGCGGCAAGCAGCACCGCAATGAGTGTAGAGACTATAGGCCTGTTCATCTTCATAAAATATTGTCAGAATTTAAAATTAAACGAAAAATCGATTGGAGCCACCTTGATTACGTATTGCGGCAACACGTCGGGGCCGCATGTGGCTGTGCCCACACCGGTGTGAAGCGCATCAATATGCACTGTGGTAAGCCCGTCGGCATGCAGGTCGCTGATGTGCGAGGCCTTGTCGACATTGGCATCGGCAAATGGCGACACCGAGAACTGGAATGGCTTGGCTGCCGTGATGGTGACACCACACGGGCTAAGCCGCAATGAGCGCGTGTCGGTGTGGTTGCCGGTCTCCTGAGGCACCACATATCGGTGGAAGTTGTCGTCGACGGTAGTTGTGTGGCGTCCTATCATGCCACATGCATTGCGGTCGACATAGGTCTCGGTGGCTCCTCGCCCTACATACTCTACGCTGCCACATGCCTCGCTCTTGGTGCGGAACGTGAGTCCCACGCGCGGCAGGGCCTTAATGCGTGCCGTGTCGGGCACAAAATGGCAATCCACGGTAAACCCTCCGCCGGTATATGCCGAATACCGCATCTCGGCAGTGGCTATTGCCTCGCCACGACGATTGAGGACATCAATCAGAGCCGTGGCAACATTATTTCTCACGCTTAGCCTTACAAGGCGCTGCGATATGCTGTCGAGCCCCTGTCGGCGCCACGTCTTTCCTCCGGTGCCGTTCTTATCCTTGAAATCGTTCTCGGTAATCGGACGATAGAGCGACATGGTGATAGGCTCGGCAAGCAGCTCATTGTTGCCGTTGCGCAGCGACGTCACCGCACCTGTCGACTCCGACACCTCAAATGCGAGCTCTCCCGCCGTGAACACATTGCCACGACGACGCAGCTTGGCGACTGCCGGCCGCCGAGCCGCATATCGGGAATTGGCGACGACAAACTGGTCGTAAGCCACCTCGGTGCCGGCCGGGAGCATGGGGCGTGCCTTCAAGGAGCGCCAACTGAGATTTACGTATAGCTCGGGAACGCTGTCGGGCACGACGACCGCCGGCAGAGCAAGCTCCACCGAGTCCTGAGGGCAGCAGTATAATGAGCGACTTCCTGAGTCGTAGACCCTTCCCTCACCGTCGACGATGCTCCAAAGCAGGCGGAAATCATTGAGATTGGTGAAGTCGTGCCAATTTCGCACGCATATACCAAGCGGCTCTCCCGCCTCGGTGGCAGGCATAGAGCACTTTATATACTGATACACCTTGCGCACCTCTGCAAGATGCGGATGCGGAGTGCGGTCGGCGGCAACGAGGCCGTTGCAGCAGAATGCGTTGTCGCTCGGAGTGCCTTTGGCGCCGAAATCGCCGCCGTAGGCCCAATGATGGCGGCCATTGCCGTCGTCGACGTCAAAAGCCTGGTCCACCCAATCCCAGATGCAGCCTCCCTGAGCCATCGGCTCGGTCTCGAACACGTGCCAGTAGTCGCGCAGTCCGCCCACGCTATTGCCCATGGCATGCGCATACTCGCACAGGATGAACGGACGGTAGATTCCCGGTGTACGCACATAGGCGAGAATCTCCTCTATGCTGCGGTACATGCGGCAATACACATCGGTGTTCCAACTCTGCTCGGCACGCTCGTACTGCACCGGACGGTTGCTCTCCACCGATTTGAGCCATTTATAGGTAACCTCGAAATTGACGCCGTTGCCTGCCTCGTTGCCGAGCGACAGGAACGTCACCGAGGGATGATTCTTCGATTTTGCGTACATGCGGCGCGTGCGGTCGAGATGAGCCTCCATCCAATCGGGATTCTTGGCAAGCGACTGCTCCTTGTAGCCCATTCCGTGCGACTCGATATTAGCCTCATCGATTACATAGAGCCCGTTCACGTCGCAGAGATGATACCACAGGCGCTCCATCGGGTAGTGGCTGTTGCGCACGGTATTGATATTGTTCAGCTTCATCAGGCGGATGTCCTCGAGCATAGTGGCAGCATCCACGGCATGCCCCATCTGCGTGAACGCATGGCGGTTAACACCTTTTATCAGAATCGGTTTGCCGTTAAGGCAGAATTGCCCGCCGCGAATCTCAGCCGTCTTGAATCCCACGTTGCAGCCCACTGTCTCGGTCACATTGCCCTCATCGTCGCGCAATGAAAGCTCAAGAGTGTAGAGATAGGGCGACTCGGCACTCCACGGCTTCGCATCGGCAATCACGGACTCAAAGCGCAGGCTGTCGGCAGCCCGGCAGTCGCCGCTCGCCACCACATTGCCCGCAGCGTCGGTGAGCCGATACCCTATCGCTGGCACGGCATGACTCTCCTGCCTCGCACGCTTGCCCTTGGGCCTCGCCACGGGCTGCTGCGGCACTATCCCCGCCACACTGACGTCGACGCTCAGCAGTCCGTCGCGATAAGCCACCGTGTCGAGCGGCGACGTCACCTTGTAGTCGGCAATATAGGTTTTTGGAGTGGAATATAGATACACGTCGCGCTCTATACCGCTCAAGCGCCACATGTCCTGACACTCAAGATAAGAGCCCGCCGACCACCTGAACACCTCAAGCGACACTGTGTTCACGCCATCGCGCAAGAATTCGGTGATATCCCACTCGGCGGCAGTCTTGGAGTCCTGGTTGTAGCCGAGCCGCTCGCCATTCACCCATGCGTAGAAAAATGAGCTCGCTCCCTCCACGCAGAGCACCACCCTGCGGCCTTTCCACGCCTCGGGAATGGTGAAATTGCGGCGATAGGAGCCCACCTCGTTGCCCCCGTCGGGCACGAACGGCGGATTCTTCTTGAAATTATAGAATTTGTCGGCAAACTCATAGCGCTCGTTCACATAAATCCGTGTGCCGTAGCCCTGGCACTGCCAGTTGCCCGGCACGATAATATCATCCCACGCGTCGACGCCGAACGAGTCGGCATAGAATCCCTCGGGACGCTCGGCAGGCGACGGCGACCAGTGGAATTTCCACTTCCCGTTCAAATCGAGGTAGAAATCGGATTCGGAGTAGCGCTGATTGCCGATAGCCTCGGGCGAGGCGTCGGAATAAGGCACCACAAGGGTGTGCACGTCAACCTGATTAAGGCTGAAGGCATCGATGCGCTGCCAGTCGTCGACGGCTGCGGCATTGGCAGCCACCACTATGGCTGCGGCGAGTGATATTGTTTTGCTAATATTATTCATTTCGTCGGTACTAACGGCTGATTTACTCGGTTGTCTTTCACTTCATTGAGCTTTGCGGCAAGGCTGCGGAGCACTTCGGGGCGGGCGGAGGCCACATTGTTCCTCTCAGAGGGGTCCGACACCATGTCGTAGAGCTGTTCCTCCTTGCTGTTGCCAAGCTCGATGTTCACATTCTTATTGTAGGCCGGACGATTGCTCGGCTCGATATATTTCCACTGCTCAGTCATTATCGAGAGCGTGTTTTGGGCATTCTGCCCCACGAAATATTCCCTTCCGGCAGCACCGCCGAGCCATGCGTCGATATAATTGTCGCTATCGGGAGCGGCGCCCTCGGGCAACCTCGCGCCCACGAGCGAGGCAAACGAGGCAAACCAGTCGAGCTGGCTCATGAGCTTATTGCTCACCGAAGGCTCCACCGTGCCGGTCCACCTGAGCAGGCACGGCACACGCGTTCCTGCCTCGTAGGCACTGTACTTGCCTCCACGGAAATCGCCCCACGGACGGTGATCGGCAAGCGCCTCGACAGCTCCGTCGGCATATCCGTCGTCGACCACCGGACCGTTATCGCTCGAGAGAATGATAATGGTGTTACGGTCGATACCGGCAGCCTTCACGGCAGCAAGTATCTCCCCTACCGACCAGTCAAACTCCAGCAGCACGTCGCCACGCACCCCATATCCGCTCTTGCCCCTGAACCTATCGGCAGGCACACGCGGCACATGCGCGTCCTGAGTGGCGAAATAGAGGAAAAACGGCCGGTCGGCGTTCTTGCCTATAAAATCCACGGCGCGTGCGGTGAGCGTCTCGGCTATCTTGGAATCGTCCCACAGCGCACCCTTGCCGCCTTTCATATAGCCGATGCGCGAAATGCCGTTCACAATGCTCTGGTCATGCCCGTGTGAGGGGCGCACTACAAGGAGCTCGGGATTGTCGCGCCCGGTGGGCTCACCCTCGAAATTTCTCTTGTAGTCGACGAAAATCGGCGACTCGGGATTGAGATTATACACCCTGTCGTTCTCAATGAACACACACGGCACGCGGTCGCCCGTAGCGGCCATGATGAACGAGTAGTCGAAGCCTATATCGTTGGGACACGCCCCCACGCTGCCGTTCCAGTCCTGGCCTCCCTTCACATCGCCAAGACCGAGATGCCATTTCCCGATAGCGCAGGTTGCATAGCCCGAATCGTGGAACATATCGGCCATCGTGTAGCGCTCGGGACGTATAATCATGGCCGCGTCGCCATCGGCAATGCCTGTGCCGGCACGCCTCCAGGCATATTCGCCGGTGAGCATGGCATAGCGCGACGGCGTGCTTGTGGCTGCCGCACTGTGGGCATTGGTGAAGCGCACTCCCTCGGCCGCCATGCGCTCAACATTGGGAGTGCGGATGGTGGTCGATCCGTTACAGCTCAAGTCGCCGTAGCCTATATCGTCGGCATAGATGAATATAACATTTGGCTTGTCGGCAGCCGCACGCTGCTGCGCCACTGTGGTCATGGCGGGCAGTGCAAGGAGCGGCATCACGGTATTCAGCAATTTCATATCAATTCATTGTCAATTTATAATAACTTCATCAAAATACATCCATGTGGGAGCTCCCTCGCGGGCAAAGCCTTCGGGCACGCATCCCGGATTCACGGCCACGAACTTCACATATCGTGCCGATGTGTCGATTTTGCCAAAATCCACGTCGACAATTAGCGGATCGCGCGAAAAACGCGTCGCCACGTCGAGCGTCACCGACTTCAGCAGCGTGAACACGCGGTTGTCGTCGGAGGCATACACGCTCACGATGGCCGGAGCGCCCACACAAAGCGTGCTGTTGGCGAGCGTGCCGAGTGTTATCGACCTCAAGTCCTCCACTTGTCCCAAATCGACCACAAACTCAGCCGTCTGGTTGTGCCAGCCCACCCACTCCGAGTCGGAGTTGCGATTGCTGCCTCTGATACCGTTGGTGAGCACATAGTCGATGCCATTCGTCGAGTTGTCGGCAATCACGCGGCATCCGGTAGCCTTGTTGATGCCAAAATTCAGAGTGAGCACCTCTCCAAGCCGTTTGCCGGCCTTAAAAGTAGCAGCCTTGAGCGTGGCGGGCGACGTAATCGTAATGCTGTCGGTGTAGAGCCGCGAGGCAGCCTCGGGCTCGGAGCCGTCGGTGGTGAACCGCGTCTCCACGTCGTCGCGTATGCAGTGCAGGCCAACCTTCAGGCTTCCGTCGGCGCCCTGCGACTTATGATAGAGATTGTACATAGAGCGGGCATAGGTCAATCCAATCCGCTCCAACTGAGGCAGGTATGCGTCGAGACTTCGCTCAAACGAGCTCCAGTCGGCCGAGCCCTTAGTGCGCCACGACATATCGGCAAAAGCGAGCATGCGGGGGAAAAGCATATACTCCACATCCTCGGGAGAACGGCAAAACTCGGTCCACATCGACACTTGCACGCCCCAAAGCAGCTGCTCCACGGTCTCGGTCCAGTCGCTCTGAACCGGCTCGTATTCGTACACGTCGCTAAGCGTGTTGTCGCCGAAATATGTGAGCGGCTCAAACCATTGCGGGCCCTGATATCTGATAAGGTAGAGCTTTCGGGCCGGTGTCATCACGAAGCGACGGTTGCACTTCGACGCGAAACTCACCGCATTGGCTCCCATTCCCTGCCATCCGAACACCACGATGTCCTCCTTAGGCTTGCCGTAGGTCACCTCATCCCATCCTATCGCCTTGCGGCCTTTCGACTGCAAATAGCGGTTTATGCGGTCCATGAAGTAGCCTTGCAGCTCCTCACTGTCGGCAAGATGCTCGTCGGCAATGCGCTGACGGCAGAGCGGACAGCGGTTCCAATACTCCTTGCTCGCCTCGTCGCCGCCGATGTGGATATATTCCGACGGGAATACGTCCATCACCTCGTCGAGCACGCCCTCAATAAAGCTGTAGGTATCCTCGTTGCCGGCACAGAACACTATCGCCGCATCCTTGCCGCCTATTCCCGGCAAAACGCCGAAGTGCCTGTCAACCACCGGGCAAGTGAGATTGGGATAAGCGGCGAGAGCCGCTATGGAATGAGCGGGCATCTCTATCTCGGGAATCACATCCACATATCGCTCAGAGGCATAGCGCACCATGTCGCGCAACTCGCTTTGAGTGTAGAATCCACCCTCGGTGGCTTTCTCGCCCTTGCGAGGATTCATGCGGCCGGGGAAAATCTCGTCGCGCGCCACACGCCACGCCCCCACCTCGGTGAGCTGCGGATAACGCTTAATTTCCATGCGCCACCCGTTGTCGTCGGTGAGATGAAGGTGCAACTTGCTTATTTTCAGCTGCGAGGCAATGTCGATGATGCGTTTTACCTCATCCATTGGAATGAAGTAGCGCGACACGTCGAGCATAATGCCCCGATAGCCGAAACGCGGCTTGTCGACAATCTCGCAGCATGCTATGGCACCTCCGTCGGCATTGAGCACCAACTGGCGGAGCGTCTGTAGGGCATAGAAAGCCCCGGCAGCGTCGCCCGAGCTGATTTCCACGCCCTTTCCGCCGATTCGCAGCCTGTACTGCTCATGGGCAAGCTCCGTGTCGGCCACAAGGGTCACAAAAGCCTTTCCCCGCGCCTTCACCGTAGCATCCAAGCCCACCGCCCGCATCTGCAACGCCGCTATCGACGCCGCATCGCGCATTTGCCTGTCGGGAGCCACGATAGTGATCTCCTGCGGCACGTCGACGGTGCCTGTGGCGGCTACCCACGAGGCGGGCTGTGGAATCACGCACTTATTGCCCGAGATAGCCGGCACGATGGCAAGCAACGTCAATATGATAGTAAATAGACTTCTCATTTGCACTGTTCGTTTACAGGATATTTGAGTCGTATCGGGTCGTCATACCGCACCTGGAGCGAGTCGAGCAACATGAACATTCGTCGGGCAATGGGCTCTGTGCCCTTCTCGCCGTAGATGTTGTGCATCTCGTAGGGGTCGTTCTCCAAGTCGTAGAGCTCCCATGTGTCGATATCGTTATAGAAATGGATGAGCTTGTAGCGGCTGTCGCGCACGCCGTAGTGGCGCTTCACGCAGTGCTCGGCAGGATACTCGTGGTAGTGGTAATAAAGCGCGTCGCGCCATCCCGTCACCTTATCACCGGTGAGCAGCGGCAGCATCGACACACCCTGCATGTCGGCAGGCACCTCAGCACCTGCAAGCTCAAGGAAAGTGGGCGCATAGTCGATGTTCTGCACCATCTCGTGCACCACGCCGCGGCGGTCAAGGCCCTTTGGAAGCATCATCACGAGCGGTGTGTGGAACGACTCCTCATACATGAACCGCTTGTCGAACCATCCATGCTCACCCATGTAGAATCCCTGATCGGACGTATAGACCACCAAAGTATTGTCAAGCATATCGTTGTCCTCCAAATACTTAAGCACGCGCCCCACATTGTCGTCAAGGCTCTTCACCACCTTCAGGTAGTCGCGCATATAGCGCTGGTATTTCCACTCGGCAAGCTCCCTGCCGCTGAGGTTGCGGCTGTAGAAGTCGTCGATTATCGGAGCGTAGAAAGCGTCCCATGCGGCACGCTGGTCGGAGTCCATGCGGTTGCAGAACTTCTCATAGAGTGCTTTCAGGCGGCTGTTCTTGTCGCTTCGGTTCATCTTCAGGTCATAGATCAGGTCCATGTCCTTGTCGATGCTCATCTCCTGTGCGGCGGCGGCCTCACGCCCGGCATAGTCGTCGTAGAAGTTGTTGGGCAATGCGAACGTGCGGTCCTCGTAGAGCCTCAGGTTGCAGGTGTCGCTCATCCAGTTGCGGTGAATAGCCTTGTGATGAATCAGCAGGCAGAACGGACGCTCCTTGTCGCGCCTGTTCTCAAGCCAGTCGAGACTCATGTCGGTAATCACATTGGTGATATATCCGTGCCGCTGAATCGTGTCGCCGTCCATAGTAATGAAGTCGGGATTATAGTAGTCGCCCTGTCCCGGCACCACCTCCCACGTGTCGAACCCCGACGGGAGGCTCTCCAAGTGCCATTTCCCGAACACGGCGGTCTGATATCCGGCCTCACGGAGCAATTTCGGGAATGTGGTCTGCGCACTGTCGAACACACATGTAGTGTTGTCGGTGAACCCGTTCTTATGGCTGTGCTTGCCGGTGAGCATGCACGCACGACTCGGTCCGCTGAGTGAGTTGGCCACAAAGCTGTTGGTGAATATCACGCCATCACGGGCAATACGGTCGAGATTCGGAGTGTGCGCATAACGCTTGTCATAGCAACTCATCATCTGCGCCGTGTGGTCGTCGGTCATGATATACACTATATTGTAAGGCTTTTGCTGCTCCTGCGACTGGCGGTTGGCGCACGACACGGTGGTCAGTGCGGCAACAGCCAATGCAGGATACTTCACCAGCCCATTGTTCAGTGATTTTGTCATAGCTGAGAAGGTGTTTTATTAGTCGCAATCGTAGGAATAGTCGGCAGTGCCGTCGGCGTTCGACGGCCAACCGGGATTCTGATAGATGGTCGACACGCCCGTGGCGCCATCCACCGTGAGCAGGAACTCCGAGATAGGAATAGGCTCAAGATAGTGCTGCTTCGGGAAGTTGTAGCCCTCGTAGGCAGCCGACGTCGACGATACTTGCAAAGGGTGCAGATATTTGGAGATGTTTTTCTGCGACACCACGGTCTCGTCAATCTCCTTGCTGCTGTACATCTTGTACATCTCGGTCCAGAGGTTGAATCCCTCGGGCTGATAGCCTGTGTAGAGGCCCTTGTTCTCGCCCACGTTGCCCTCGCCGTTCATCATGTCGAGCGAGCGCCAACGCTTAAGGTCGTCGAGACGCAAGCCCTCGGCAATCAGCTCGCAGCGGCGCTCACGGCGAATATTGTAGAGCGTCTTGTCGACAGCCGTTGAGCGCGACCACACCGCGAGGTCATTCTCCTCCTCGAGATTCGTGGCCGCGATAGTCTTCTGGTAGTCCACGTCCACGCCCGAGCGGCGGCGCAGCTCGGCCCAGTATTGCTGGCACTTTCCGTCCAAGTTGCCATGACGCTCATAGTAGGCCTCCATATAGTTCAGGCGAGCCTCAGCCGAGCGGAAAAGCGGCACGCTCGTGGTGCAGGAATATTGCACGCGCTGTGCGGGGTCGTCGCTGAGCCACTTTTTCAACTCATAGCCCGTAGTCGACTTCTCGTTGCCCGACATGTAGATATATGGCTTCCAATAGTAGATGGTATCGTTCACATACTTGCCGTCGACGAGCGTGGTATTGATAAGGCGTCCGGCAGGGCGCACCGAGCCGGTGAGGCGCTTATCGCGGTTCTGGAACTCATAGTAGGACACCTCGTCGCCCTGATAGCCCGAGCCCTCGGCGTAGATGGGCAGTCCGTTTGTCATCAGGAAGCTGTTCACGGCGGCACGGGTGAGTCCGCATCCGCCACCTGCGCGCAGGAATGCCGAGCAGCTGTGGGAAATCACGCCATTCATGTAGTAGCGGGCAAGAACCACCTCGCTATTGTCGCCGGAGGGCACTGCCGTGTTGAACATAGCCTGATAGTCGGCATCGAGCGGATGATTGTCGGCAACCACCTGCGATGCCTCTATAGCCTGGTCGAGAAACCACTGAATCTCGGCCTCGGCGCTTCCGGCGGCAAACTTGAAGTCCTTCCATGTGGCAGCTCCGGGCCATTTCGAGTTGCCCGGAACGAAGCATGTGCCGGCATGATACTTCTCCCACGTGGCCTCGTAGAGCGCGACGCGCGATTTCAGAGCCCAAGCGGCATCGCGAGTGACGCGTCCCGACTCGGGAGCCTTCTCGAGCAGCAACGACACTGCCTTGTCGAGGTCTTTAAGTATGAATCGGGCCACCTCATTGCGCGGATAGCGCATGCTTGCAGCCGTCAGCTCGTCCTTGTCGTCGCCAAGCACGCTTGTGAGCATGGGCACGTCGCCATAGTTGCGAAGCAGGCGATAATAGTCGTAGGCACGGAAGAAATATCCCTCACCCAAGTAATGGTTGATATAATCCTTGTTGCCTAAGATATTGTCGTAGTTCTCCTCAGTCTTGTTGATAAAGAAGTTGATGCCTCGCAAGTTGGAGAAATTCCACTCGCATGAGCTGCCCACCTTCACGGTCTTCTTCTCGCCGCGATAGAATATGTTTTGCAATCCTGTGGAGCACTGGTTGTCGCTCTGCACGTCTTGCGAATATAATCCGCCCCAAAGGCTGTTGTTCTTGGGCAGGATGTCGTAGAAGTCGTTCACGGCGATGCGAATGTCGTCGACGGTGCGGTAGTAAGAGTCCTCGCTGCCGAAATCGAGCGGCTCACGGTCAAGGAAATCACACGAAACCATGCCAAGTGCAACCGCTAAGAGCAATATGTATTTTTTCATTTTCGTAATCATTTTTGCGTTATTAGAAAGTTAACTCCAGTCCCACAGAGAACGTGCGGTATTGAGGATAGGTCTTGCCCGGTCCATACTCGCTGTCGGTGCTGCCCACAGCCTCGGGGTCGTAGATTCGCAGGCCGGTGAGCGTGAAAAGGTTCTCACCCGACACATAGAGCCTTGCGCGGCGCACATATTTGCTCAACTTGGTGTTCTCGGGCAAGCTGAATCCTATTTGCAGGTTCTTCAGGCGCAGATAGCCTGCATTTTGCAGGAAGCGGTCGCTCACCTGGATATTGTTCTGGTCGATGCGCAGGCGTCCATAGTAGGAGTCGAAATTAGCTCCGAGCTCCGAGCCGGCATAGCGGAAGTAGTCGAGATGGTCGTAGTAGAGCGAGCGCTGCCACTCGGCGGCAATTCCGAAGAATGTGGCGCTGCCCTTGAAGAACACCTCGCGCTTTGCCACGCCCTGGAAGAAAGCGCGGAAATCAATCCACTTGTATTTCCCCTCGAGCGTGAAGCTGTAGGCGAATCGCGGAGTGGAGTTGCCAATCACCTTGAGGTCGCCGTGGTCGGCGAGCGTCTGGCTGCCCATGTCCACCGAGCCGCTATTGTCGAGGTCGGCATACATAAGGTCGCCTCCGCCCCAGTTAGAGCCAATCGACGATTGCGAGTGCTCGGCGAGGTAGGCGTTCATCTCGGCGTCGCTCTGTGCTATTCCGAGCACCTCGAATCCCCAGATGTCGCCATAGGTCTTCCCCTCATACCATCCTGCGATGGCATTGTCGGGGGAGTCGTATTTGGTGATTATCGTCTTGTAGTCGCTCAGCGATGCCGAAATGCCATAGCTGAAATCCTTGCCGATTTGGTCGCGCCATGAAACCTCGACCTCCCAACCGCGGGTGCGGAGCTCGGCATTGTTGGTCTTAGGAGCGCTTGCGCCGTAGACTGCCGATAGAGATTTTGCCGGGCCCACCATATCCTTCGTGGTGCGCTGATACCAGTCGAATGAACCGGTAAGGCGGTTCTTGAACAGGCCTAAGTCAACACCCACGCCTGCGTTCTCGATTTTCTCCCATGTGAGAGATGTGGAATATGGGTCATACATCGGCAGCACGGTGGCCTGCTGTCCGCCAAGGACGAGCGAGCCCGAAGTCGATGCCATGCGCTGATAATAGGGGTAGAACGATGTTGTGTTCTGGTTTCCGAGCAATCCGTAGGACCCGCGAATCTTGAAATACTCAAATCCCTTGTAGCGGAGCGGCTCCCAGAAGCTCTCCTGGGCGATGTTCCATCCTGCCGACACCGAGGGGAAGACGCCCCAGCGCTGGTTGCGCGGGAATCGCGACGCACCGTCGGTGCGCAGATTGGCCTCAAGCATGTAGCGGTCGGCATAGTTGTAGTTCACGCGACCGAAGAATCCCACCGTCGACCATTCGCCCTTGCTCTCGGAAATCATGGTAGTCTCGCCACCCACCTCCGAGGGGAGGAATGGGGTGTCGGTGAGGAGCACGTTGCGTGTCGACACTCGGGTCACCTCCTTCTTGTAGTATTCGGTCTGCTCGCCCACGAGGAATTTGAACTGGTGATCCTGATTGATATTCAGCTCATAGTCGGTGTAGACGTTGGTGCTGAAGTAGTTGATGTTGGTCTGCGCTTTCTCGTAGTAGGACTCACCGGCGGCAGGCTGCACGGAGAATGAGCCGTCGGAGTTAATCACGTGCTTCTCGGCCACGCCCTCAAGCACCTGTATGTATTCGGGAGTTCCATCGGGAAGCGTGTGCTGAATGGGGTTGAACTGGCGGGTAAAGGGATTGTTCTCTATGCGGCTGTTCACCTCGGCATGAATCTGCCAGCCCTTTATAGGCTCCACCACGAGGTTGGCCTGGTTGTAGAGCTGCTGAGTCTTCTGCACCTGGCGTCCGCCCTCGGTCATCGACTTGATCATCGAGCCTTGCGTGTACTCGCCGGTAGGATAGTAGATAGGCATCACTGCCGCACGGCGTCCGAGGTTGTGATAGAACAGCGCGTTGAGAGCCGAAGGCTTGTCGTTGTTGAGCGATATGAAGCGCGTCGACCACGAGAGGCGCACATAGTCGTTGAACTTCACGTTAACCTTGCCGTTGAGCGCCATTCGCTTGAACGACTCGTCGCAATAGTTGAACAAGCCCGTCTGTCCCATGTAGTTGCCCGAGAGATAGTAGGTCACGCGGTCGCCACCGCCGGTGATGCTCAGGTTGTGCTCCTGCGAGGTGGTGGCATTCTTCAGGTACACGTCGTACCAGTCGGTATTTCCCCAGCAAGCCTGATTTGTGCGCCATGTGTTCTGATTCTCGTAAGGCTCTGTTCCATAGTCGATTTCTCCACGCTGATATTGGAGTATTTTCTCAAGGTGCGATGCGCCGAAAGGAGCGTTTCCTCCCGAGTTGGTATAGGCGTCGTTCATCATGAGCGCGAAAGTGTAGGAATCGGCCATGTGAGGCACCTTTATAGGCTGCTGGAAGCGCACGTTGCCGGTGTAGCTCACACGGGTGCCCTTCGTGCCGCCCTTGGTGGTGACGATAATCACGCCAAACGGAGCACGCGAACCGTAGATAGACGCTGCCGCGGCATCCTTCAGCACCGAGATGTTCTCGATGTCGTTGGGGTTGATCGACGAGAGGTCGCCCTCCATGCCGTCGATAAGCACAAGCGGCGATGCGTTGGAGCCGTCGCCGATAGATCCCACGCCGCGGATGTTGATGTTCATCGACTCACCGAGTCCGCCACCATTGTCGTTGGTGATGTTCAGACCGGCAATAGCGCCCTGGAGTCCCTGCACCGCATTGGAGATAGGACGCGACTCGAGGGCGGCGTTGTCGATTGTCTTCACGGCACCGGTAGCATTGATTTTCTTCTGAGTGCCATAGCCCACGATTACCACCTCCTCAATGTTGATGGAGCCGTCGCTGAGCGTTATTTTGATGTCGGAAGTGCGTCCGTTGAGCTTCTCGGTGGTAGTCTGCATTCCTATGAATGACACCACGAGCGACGAATTTGCCGAAGTGACCTTCAGCGAGAACAGGCCGTCGATGTCGGTTGCCGTTCCGGCAGCGGGATTGTCTTTCTCAATTATCGAGGCACCGATTATCGGCTCGCCCGACGAGTCGACCACCACGCCTTTTACCACTACTTGCGCATTGGCGGCAATTAGTGAGAATACACAGAAAAGTGTCGATATAATAAACTTTTTCATGTTGTCGTGTTGAGTTTAATTGTTAGAAGGTATGTATCAGTCTTTCTCACCTGACTGGTTGAACACCAATTTATACATCACGGTGCTGTCGGAGGTGATGATATACTGCTCGGCAGGCACTACGCGCTTATAGTTGCGGTTGCGCAGCACGCGGAAGTCGAGCCGGCCGTCGCCGCCACCCGATGTGGATGTTCCACCGGTGAGGATGTTGTAGTTGAAGAACCACTGCACTTTTCCGCCGGCCGATGGCACGGGAGCCTTCCAGCGTGCATTGCTCTTGATTGAGATAGAGAAGGTGTCGGCCTTTGCGGGCAGCAGCACGGGCTCCATCTCCACATAGCGTGCCGTGATTTTGCTTTTAACCAATTTGATTGTCTCGTTGTACTGCCGATTGCCTTCGGAATCGAGAATAGGCTCGCCGTCGTCATCCACAATAAGTTCTTTCACGGTATAGGAATACACGTAGGTGGTGTCCTTGGTGCGTGCGAGCTTTAGCTCATAGGCTGTACCGTCGACTTTCGACACCACTTCCGGCAACACCTCAAGAGTAGAGGCTACACTGAAGTCGCCCGGATTCTCGGGGGCTTCATCGCACGATGGTATTGCCACTGCGGCACACATCAAGGCGATAAGATAGATTAGTCGTTTCATATCGTTGTTATATATGGTTTTATTGTTTTATCTTTTGAAGAATTTTGTCTGGCGCACTATGCCGTCGCCACAAGTGGCACGAAGCACATACATTCCCGGAGCGAGATGCGACACGCTGAGCACGGCTCCCGAGAGTTCTACTTGCTTGCTGAGCAGGCAGGCACCGCCGTCGGTGCTGTAGATCTCAATGTCGCCTATATTGCCGTCGCACTGCACATAGAGCAGGTCGGCCGTAGGATTGGGATAGCACTTGAGGCGCTCGGAGGAGCGCTCGGCGCGCACCGGCTCCACTGCCGAGGAGTGTTTCACGGTCACTTTGGTGACTATGGAGTCAACATTGGCATTTAGCGCGTAGCCGCAATACTTGGCGAGGTTGTACTTGTGTGTCACAGGCACGTCGTTGCCCATATCCCAGTAGAAAATGCCTTGCAAGTCGTTGTCGACGCAATATTTCGCACGCCGATAGGTCTGTTTCGGTCCTGTGAAGTAATAATAGTAATAATTATAGTATCCGCGTTCCATATCATCCTGCGGCTCATAGTCGTCGCCATCGAGAAGTCCGTTGCGCACGCCTATTACCGCCGAACCCGCCTTCGTGCCCGACTCGTTGTAGGGGCCCGACGTGGTGGTGGAGTAGGATAGCATTATCTTGTTCTTGGGGAATCCGTAGTTTATGAAGTTTTTGCACGACGAGGTGAAGTTGCCCCAGCTGAAGAAGGTGTTCTGCGGGCCATATTGCTGGAAGGTGAAGGCATCCACATTGTCCATCTTTGCCACAGGATAGCGATAGGCTCCATAGGCATGGCACGACACGGCAAATGTCTTGTCGGCGGGAAGCACGGCGCGTATCTCGTCGGCGAGAAGCCCGTAGTTGGCCCAGTCGGACACGGCGTCGGCCCATTCGAGGTCGAGCTCCACGCCATCGTAGGGAGCCGAGAGGCGTGCGAGGTCGGCGGCGAAAATCTTGCGCTTCGAGGCGTCGGCTATCGTGCTGAGCCAACCGGTGTGACTTGCCACCGATATGCGCACCTTGTAGCCGCGATAGCCCTCGTAGGCACTTTTCATTATGCGCAGCCACTCATCTTGCGAGTGGCTGTCGTAGCCGGGATTGGATGCGTCGTCGTAGGTGAAGTAGGCGCAGGCGTTGTTCAGGATGTCGGCGGTCTGTATGCCTCCAATCGACGGCATGGGCACTTTGCGGCTGTGTGCCGCAATGTCCGACTCTGAGAACTTGCGGTTCCACACCACAGTCTCGTCGAGTTTAGCCTTGAGGCCCTCGCCTATATAGGCCACGCAATCGGCCATTCCGACAGGAGTATAGTCCATGCTTCCGTCCGACACGCTCGCAGTGGCAAACTTGCCCGTTCCATTGAAGCAGAACATATATGTGAGGCGTGTGGTGGTGCCCTGATTGGTGGTGATGCCGAGGTGAACCCACTCGCCCACCTTCATGCAGTTTTGGTTCACATAGCGGTTGCCGTTGCAGCGCACCACAATCTGCTTGGTGTCCTCGCTGCCGAGGCTTATCGAGAAGCCTTGCTTGCCGTCGGCGCTCTCCTTGCGGAATATGTAGGCACCCTCGGTCCACTCGTCGAGATAGATCCACGACTCGAAGGTGTAGCCGAGAGCCGTCACTCCGGCATTGTTCACCGTGGGAATGAGGCACTCGTTGGTGCAGGCCATTCCTCCGGTTCCGTCGAGTTGCAGCACTCCGCCGCGGCCCTCGAACTCGGCAAGATAGCTACCGCCGGTTATCGTGCCGTGGCAGCAAGGTGTGGAATAGCGCAGATGTCCGTCGCTATAGGAGTTGATACCGAGAATGATGAGGTCGTTGGCGAGCAAATACTGGTCACGGGGAATTCCGCGGTCGTAGAATCGGCTATTGTTGGTATATGCGCCGTTCACGAGATATCTCAGCCCGGCGTTATCGGTCACCACCTCGCGGCGAGCTCCCGAAGCCGAGAAAATGCCGTGGTGGTTGTAGTCGCTGCTCGCAAGGGTCTTCATGTCGACTACGTTGTCGCACAGGTCGTAGTCGAATTTATAATATGCCACAAGCGAGTCGTATTGCGGGCACCATTTGTTCAAGGTGTTGTTGATGAAATAGTCGAAATCGGGCAGCAGGGCGTCGCTCCACAGGCGCACGTCGTCGATACGGCCTGCGAAGGTGTCGCCACCCATCACCAACTCACCGGCAACCGGGAACTGCGGCAACGTGGCCGAGGCACACTGCTTTCCGTCGACAAGCACCGAGGCCTCACCCTCGTCGCACACGAGCGTGATCTGAGCCCAGCGGCCCGCCACAAGCGAGGTGGAGCCGACAGGCAGCGTGAGGTCGCCTACGCCGACATTGATTGTGCCCGATGCTCCAAGCGTGATTCCGAAGCCGTCGCCCACCGCAAGCACAGTGGCATTAGGCGTCCATTGGTCGGCATTGAGCCATAACTGTAGGGTGTAGGAGCGTGCGGCGCTCATTTCGGGCACCTCGCCGCATGCCACACTGCCGCCGGCGTCAAGGCGCAGGGCATAGTTGGTCACTTGGGCTGTAAGTGCCGTGGTTGCCGCTACTATTGTCAATATGATGATTATAAGTTTTCTCATGCTGGAAACGTTGTATAAAGATATGTATTTTTTTTGAGGAATGGCGCATACTGCCGATTTTGTGAAAAAAATGTCACCGGCGGACTATGGTTCATTGCGCCCCGACCGGTGACATCGATAGCTTTAGGTTTCTTATCTTACTACGAGTTTCACGCTCTTTTCGCCTGAAGTTGCCACATAGAAGCCCTTGGCAAGCTCTACGCTCTGACCTGCAACAGCCTCGGCCACCTTAACGCCCGAGATAGTGTAGACTTGTGCGTCGTTGTCGAAAGTCACGTTATTGCCGTTCACGACATATCCGAGCTGAGTGTCGACAATTGTATTCTCTACAACCGAGGAAATCGTCGGGTTGATCTTATAGGTCTTGTACTCGCGGGCACGTGTGCCGAAGATAGGAGCATCGTTCTCAGTAACCTTCAAGAACTTGACTTCCTTGATGAAGATTGTGGCACCGCCGAGGTTTGGCTGGGCCATCTCCATTTTCAAGCGGATGGGATAGAACACTGTTCCCTCATCGTCCTCGGGGCACCAAGTGTCGAACTCATAAACGAGCCAGCGAGTGGGGTCCCATATAAGGTTTCCGTTCTCGTCCTCCTCGGGGGTGTCGGGGTCGTCCTCATAGTGCTTGCAGAACTCACCGGTGGTGATTGCCGTGCCGGCAGCCGTATTGTTGCCCGAAGGATTGATACCACCCTGGTCAACCACGGCGTATGCGGAGTTTACGATGTTGTTGGCCTCGCTGAGAGAGTTGGCGTAGACGTTCATCACCAAGCGTACACGGATTTGAGAAGTCTCTCCATTGCCGACGGGAGTGTTCTTCGGGTCGGTGAGCCAGTTGATGTTGAACCAATTGAGTCCACCCGTACAGCTCGGAATATTCATCTCCACACCATAAAGCTCTTTGAGCTTATCATTGATTTTGGAGTTCATTCCGCTGATGCAGAACACCTTTCCAACCTCACCGCCAAGATCGACGAGTGATGTACCGGCCTTCAAGTCGGTGAAATAAGGCTGTGCGGTGTTGCCAAACTGTCCGCCGGCCACAGCGCATATACCGTCGTTCCAAGCGGCATCGCCACCTATCGATTTCCAGACAGGTACAGGAAGATTTGCGCCCGTGTAGGCAGTCTCCAAATAATGGAACTCGCTGAGGCTATTGAAATCATATCCCTTAGGAGTGATATCCTCCTCAACGATAGCGCTCATTGTCGAAACACCGAACAGAGCCGTAGCAATAAGTAAATAAGTTTTTCTCATGACTAAATTATTTAATGTGACAAAAAATTTCGTGCCATTCCACGTCGAACGGCAATCCAAAATTACAATCGCACTCTATTTTCGATGTTCGAAATCGTATGTTTAATTTCCGAAAAAGTCTATTTCAAGCGTTTTGAGCGCATTTTTGACGCCTCCCCACCATTTTCCGACACTCACTGCCCAAAATCACTCCTCCCGACAGATGCGATGAGCCCGCAACCCCTCTGCCCGGCTATCAATGAGGCCCGAAGTTAAATTATGTGAAGCCTACATCACTTTTTTACGATATATGTTGCACAGCATATTTTTATGACATACTTTTGCATCAGTTTTTTCATTGGTATTAGATTTTAAGTTGAAGATTAATTGTCGTGATGACAATTAATTTTTTTTGTACCTACTCGTATAATATATGTGAGCCGGCGTGTTGCTTATCAGGCATAAATTTAGTAATTTTGCATCATGTGCGCCACGTTTACGCACCGAAACGGCCCAAAGCCCATTTTTTCATCGCATAGACCATTGATTTTTATGTATCGACTCCTGTATATATCACTTGTGGCAGCCGCATCATGCCTCGCGACGGGCTGTGCGGGCAGCTGCACGACACCTACCCGTGCCGACGAGGCCCGCGAGCGCGCATGCATAGCAGCTCAAAGGCTTATCGACACCGACCATAGCGACACCATGGCGCTGCAACGCAGCATCCTCGAGGCCAAGGCCGAGCAGAGCGAATATGCCATCGCCGGCGACACCCTCGCCGTGAAGGCCTTCGACGAGGCTTTCGGCAGCTATCTCGCCGAGCACGACGCGGGACTCGCCGGAGCCATCTTCTGAATTGGCCAGTCCACGCCTCCGACAGCACCCCGAGAGTGCCGCAACGCCACGGCAATGAGTTTAGCAACAAACAATTTATATTATATCGCACTTTCAAAAAAATAAATTCTCACGCGCTATGTTGAAATTTGAGGAATATGTAGAATTGGCGTCACGCGCCATCGCCGGTATAGAGTATCCGGCCACACCCGCCGCTCTCTACGAGCCCATAGCCTACACAATGGCTCTCGGCGGCAAGCGCCTGCGCCCGGTGCTCACGCTCATGGCATGCGACGCTTTCGGAGGCGACTGCCACCGCGCCATCAACCAGGCATTGGGAATAGAGCTTTACCACAACTTCACCCTGCTCCACGACGACGTGATGGACAAGGCCGACGTGCGGCGCGGCAAGCCTACCGTGCACGTGCGCTGGAACGACAACACCGCCATCCTCTCGGGCGACGCCATGCTCACCCTGGCAGGCCAATATGTGGCACGCGCCGACGCGGCACACATCAAGGCGGCTATTGAGCTGTTCAACACCACGGCGATGGAGGTCTATGAGGGTCAGCAATACGACATGGATTTTGAGAGCCGCATGGACGTGAGCGAGCAGGAATATATTGAGATGATTAGGCTGAAGACGTCGGTGCTGCTTGGATGCGCCTG
Organism: Muribaculaceae bacterium; assembly: GCA_051878575.1. Lineage (GTDB taxonomy): Bacteria > Bacteroidota > Bacteroidia > Bacteroidales > Muribaculaceae > CALZFJ01. The sequence continues at coordinate 22,555 of JBJEKJ010000097.1, forward strand.
CAAGATGGGCGCGCTGATGGCTGACGCATCGGCCGACGACGCCCGCATGATATATGAATATGGCATGAACCTCGGAGTGGCGTTCCAATTGCAGGACGATCTGCTCGACGTGTACGGCGACCCGGCCACCTTCGGAAAGGAGATCGGCGGCGACATCATGAACAATAAAAAGACGTTCATGCTGATAAACGCCATAAACCGGGCCACAGGAGCCGACCGCGACGAGCTCACGCATTGGCTCGAGGCCGAAGCGCCCGACCGCAACGAGAAGGTAGCCGCCGTGACAGCCATATACTCGCGCCTCGGCATCCGCGAAATTGCCGAGCGGGCAATGAATGAATACAATGATCGCGCACTTGCCACGATAGAGGGGTCGTCGCTCGGTGAGGACGCCCGCCGCGCGTTCCGCGACTTTGCCAACATGCTCATGCACCGCACGAAATGATCGACACCCACACGCACTTATACTTGGAGGAGTTTGACGCCGACCGCGACGAGGTGATGGCACGCGCCGCGGCAAGCGGCGTGAGCCACCTTGTGCTCCCCAACGTCGACCTATCCACCATAGAGCCTATGGAGGAGCTGCACCGCCGATACCCCGACTTCACCTCCATGGCCATGGGCTTCCATCCCACTGAGGTCAACGCCGACTACCGCCAAAGCCTCGATGTGGTGGCCGAGCACCTCGACGATTTCCCCTTTGTGGCCATAGGAGAGGTGGGCATCGACCTCTATTGGGACACCACGTTCCGCCTCGAGCAGATAGACGCACTCACCGTGCAGGTGCAGTGGGCGCTCGACCGCAACCTGCCGCTGATTATCCACTGCCGTGAGGGCCTTGATGACGTACTGGCAGTGTTCTCGCGCTTCACGACACTTCCTCCAACGGTGTTCCATAGCTTCACCGGCAGCGTCGACGACGTGCGCCGCATTCGCCGCCTCGGCGACTTCTACTTTGGCATCAATGGCATAGTGACGTTCAAGAAATCGGCTATCCCGGCCATTCTGCCCGAGATAGGCATCGACAGGCTGCTGCTTGAGACCGACTCGCCCTACCTTGCCCCGGTTCCCAACCGCGGCAAGCGCAACGAGAGCGGCAACATACCGCATATATGTCGCTGCATAGCCTCCCACCTCGACATCACCGAGGAGGAGGCTTCGTCGATCACCGACAGCAATGCGAGATCGCTGTTCGGCATCGCATAGTATTGTCGTTTTTCAGGATTCTATATCAGCTCTTGGCCTTCTCCTTCATGGCTGCCATGATTTTCGACTCAAGCTCCTCGGCGAGCTCGGGATTGTCGGCTATCATGCGCTTTGCGGCGTCGCGGCCCTGTCCGAGACGCGTCTCATCGTAGTAGAACCACGCTCCGCTCTTGCGCAGAATGCCATAGAGCACTCCGAGGTCCACTAT
>JBJEKJ010000098.1:0-5577 GCA_051878575.1 Muribaculaceae bacterium
GAGATTAACGTTCATATTTCCGGTATAAATCTTCACCTTCTCGGGGTTGATTCTATATGTCAAGTCATATTTGAGGGTAGCCTTATTGCCCTCACCCTTAGTGTAGGTGTACTTCGCCTCGGGATAGTCGATTATTGCATCGTAGTAGAAATATTGCGACAATTTGTTGTTCTGCCCGAATACTATGCCATGCACTTTGAAGCGACTTGCACACAGAAGGAATCCCTCTATCGATTCAGGAGCACCGATATTATAGTCGGAGCGCTTTTTCATTGTGGTGACTTCGTCAGTTTCCCGGTCTTTATACACAATTTTCGATGGTTCCATAGTTTCAACATCGGCAACACTCTTAACGCCGCCTTTATCCACTGTGATAGTATTTTTCTCAGGCAGGAAATCAATATTGAATTCACCATTGTTAATCACAATGATACTATCGCGATTAATATCAAGAGAAGAAGGAGCAAAAATGTGATCAATCATCACATCTTTAACTTCACCGTCATTATTTATCACCCAAAATCCCGGAACACCTTTGAGCGACCACATTCCCGACAGGGCCTTGTTGGGTGATTCAGGCTCGGGTTCCGGCTCAGGCAATACGGTGTCCGGCTTCGGTTGAGGCTCCGGCTCATCGGAATTTGAGCAATTAACAAATGCGCAGGTGAGAAGAACCATAGCAAGCACCTGCAAAAAAACGAAAGTCTTACTTTTTCATAAAAAATCTATATTATACTAAAAAACGAGCCGCAAAATTAATACTTTAATAATCGGGAACAAAATTTCAATATGTTAAAAATTATTATCATTGAATTTTTTAATATAATTTTGCATTTTCCATCGATTCCACACCCTATCCAACACTCGAGTTACCGACAGAATAAATACAATACAACGGTCAATTCACAATGATTTCATCGGTGAAAAGGCATCCGCGGGGATTGCGAACGGCTTTGAGCCGCACGAAGCGGGCTTTGCGGCTGCACGTCACGCCGTAGGGTACCATGAGCGGCCGCGCATAGTCGTCGGCCACGTTGCACATAGCCGTTCCTACCGATACAAACTCGCTGCCATCGACCGACAGCAACACCTCGACACTCACCGGCACATACACCCACGCTCCTATAGCCTGCATGAAAGTGGCACCCACATAATGAACATCGCGAACGCTTCCGAGATCGACCGTCACGTCGATATTGCGCGTGAAGCATTGCCACTTGCGGTCGGAATATGTCCACCCGCCGCACTCACCGTCGGTGAGCGTGCTGTCGCCACGCGCCGGCCACAGACGGCTGAACGGCTGATTGTAGACAACCTTGCACCCACGGGCAATGTGCTCCACAGGCTTCAGGCTCTCGGGGCGCTCTCCATATTCGGAGGCAAGATTGAAAGTGTTGTAGCCCATCGAGCGCAACAGCGAGCACAGAGCCTCGGCATTGGCCCGGAAGCGGCGATAGTCCTTGCGGGCGGCAGGGCTCCACCCGGTCTCGGCCACGGCAAACGCACGCGGATAATACATGTACTCGGCGTGTGAGTCGTCGGCCACATACTCAGTCCACAGGTTGCCCTGTACGCCAAGCAGGTGCGACAACTCGGCGGCCGTAAGCGCCGTGTCGGCAGGATTGTAGGTATATGTGTTGGCCAACGGCGAATATCCTCCTATCGACACCGGCTCTCTGAACGGAGCATCCTGTGTGTAGTCGAAATAATAGTATTTTCCTGGAGTCATTATCACGTCGTGACCGGCCTTCATAGCCTTCAGTCCGCCTTCGGTACCCCGCCACGACATCACCGTGGCACCCTGAGCAAGTCCGCCCTCCAGAATCTCATCCCAACCGATTATTCTCCTGCCCTTTTCGCTCACCATGCGCGCTATGCGACCTATAAAATAGCTTTGCAGCTCATCGTAGTCGCTCAGCCCCTCGGCCTCCATACGCCGCTTGCAGTGCGGGCACTTCTTCCATGCGGCCTTCCCGGCCTCGTCGCCGCCGATGTGAATGTAGGGCGACGGGAAAATTCTTATCACCTCGTCGATTACCTTCTCAAGAAACTCAAACGTGGCCTCCTTGCCGGCACAAAAATCGGATTTCGGCACACTGTCGGCATCGCAAGCCAAATGCGGATAGGCGGCAAGCACCTCCTCGCTGTGTCCCGGCATCTCAATCTCGGGAATCACCATGATATTGCGCTCGGCGGCATAGTCGATCACACGGCGCATGTCGGCAGGAGTGTAGGCCCCTCCATACGCTCCGGGCGTATCGGCGCTGCAATAGCGATGTCCGCCTTTAGTCCAATCCTGCCAGAGGCGCTCGGGGCGCCAAGCGGCAAAATCGGCAAGACGCGGCAGCCCGTCGACGGCGATTCGCCAACCGGCGGCATCGGTGAGGTGCAGGTGCATGCGGTTCAGCTTGAGCAGCGCCATGGCATCGAGTTGCTTAAGCAGGAAGTCGACCGACCTGAAGTGGCGCGACACGTCGAAGTGCAAGCCGCGGTAGGCATATTGCGGCGAATCGTCGACCACACAGCAGTCGATGGTACGCACCTTGCCGCATGCCGTCATCTGCAAGAGCGTCTGCAAGGCATAGAATGCCCCTACGCGGCTTCTCGACCCAATAGCGACTCCCCGACGCGTCACCGCCATGCGGTAGGACTCGTCGGGAGTGTCGCGGCGGCTCTTGTCGCCCACCGTCAGCACCACGTCGGCTTTCGAAGAGGGTTTCACCACGTCCATTCCAAGAGGGCACCGCCGCATCCACTCCACGAGTGCGCTGTCGGCACCTATACCCCTCACGCACACCCTCACGCGCCCCTCGGGAAACGTGAAGGTGCCATCGTCGGCCACTATCGACGCCGGCACGGGAATCACGCTCCATGCGCTACCCGTCACTTCTCCGGCCGACGATGAGAAAGCCACACACGCCACAGCCGCGAGACCGCACAAGACGCTCCTAATGCTTATCGCCACAACTAATTCTCCTTATTGTCGGTAAAAAAACTCACAATTAATTCATAAAAGCCGCATTATTTCACTCCGAGATCCCTCATTGTGCGCGGAGCCGGAGTCGACGGCAGCGGCTTGTAGTCCTTCAACTCCTCCATAATCACCTCGATAGCCTTGTTTAGCTGCTCGTCGATGCCGGCCTGCTCCTTAATCGGGTCATTGTCGACAACGATGTCGGGGTCCACGCCGTGATTCTCCACAATCCACTTGCCGGTAGCGGCGTCGTAGTTGGTGAAGAACGGCACACGCACGTCGGTTCCGTCGATATATGGCAGCGAGCGGGTGATTCCCACAATTCCTCCCCAAGAGCGCGTGCCAATCACTTTGCCGAGCTTCACAGCCTTGAAGCTCCAGGGGAACAGGTCGCCGTCGGAAGCCGAGTATTTGCTCACGAGCAGCACCTTCGGGCCATAGGCCGTTCCCTCGGGAATAAGCTCGTTGCGCGACGAGCCACGATACATCGTCATTCTGTAAGGCTTGCGCATCAGTCGCTCAAGCAGCATCGGCGACACGTTTCCTCCGCCATTGCCGCGGTCGTCGATAATCAGCGCCTCCTTGTCGAGCTGCGGATAGTAGTAACGGCAGAACTCGTTCAAGCCCTCAGGGCCCATGTCGGGCACATAGATATATCCCACACGGCCTCCGGTAGCCTTGTCGACAGTGGCTATATTGCGCTGCACCCACTCGTAGTGGTAGAGCGGATACTCGTCCTCGATGGGCGACACCACAATCTTGCGCGCTCCCTCGGCCTTCGGCTCAGAGTTCACGGAAAGCTCGGTAGGCACATTCACCTTGCCCTCGAGCAAGCTATATATGTTCCTCACGGTGTTGGTGGGCACTCCGTCGACGGCCACAATGTAGTCACCCTCCTTCACGTTCAGCCCTATCTCGGTGAGCGGAGAGAACAGCGACTTGCTGTAGCTCGCGCCCTTCAGAATCTTGTCGATGCGGTAGAATCCGCTCTTGTCGGCGCTCAGCTCGGCACCGAGCATGCCTGTCTTCACGATGTCGACGCCCTTGAAGTCGCCCGGATCGACGTAGGCGTGTCCGCAAGCGAGCTCGCCAATCAGTCCGCCAATCACATAGCTTAGATCCTGACGGCACTTCACGAATGGCAGCAATGCCGCGTATTTCTCCTTCATCGCCTTCCAGTCGACGCCGTGCATATTCTCAAGGTAGAATCCGTCGCGATACGCGCGCCACGCCTCATCGTAGATCTGCGCCCATTCCTCGGAGTAATTGATAGTGGTCTTTAGGTTGCTGAAATCCACCTCATTGTCGGTCGACAGCTTCTGAGCCGGGAAACTCATCACATATAGCTTTCCGCCGGAGTAGAATCCGGCCTTTTTGCCATTGGCTGCCACGGCAAGGCGTCCGCGACCAAATGCCGACTTCTCAGCCTTCTTGAAATCAAACACCGAAGCCTCGGCGCCATTGTTGTACCACAACTTCTCGCCATTGCAATAGAAATTGCCATAGTTGCCGCTCGGCAGAGGCAGCTTGACAATGCGGTCGGCAATGCCCTCAACGTCGATTCTCACAGGCTTCACGGCTGCTTCGGCACCATCATTCTTCTTCCCCTTCGCGCCTTTCTTGGCATTGGCCTTCTCATCGGTCTTGTCGGCCTTAGGAGCCTCAACAGTCACCTTGTCGTCCTTCTCTATGAAAGGCGACGGAGTGGATGCCGATAGCAGGGCGATGTAGACGCCCTCCATATTGTTGTAGGCGTGATTCCACTCAGTGTGGCTGTAGATGGGATTGAAATCGCGTGCCGATGCGAAAACGAGGTATTTCCCGTCGGTGCTGAAGACTGCCGACGACGAATCATACCAATCGTCGGTCACAGGCCACTCCTTGCCCTCAGCCAAATCGTAAATATACACCACGCCCATATTGTTCTTTGCAGGGCGAGTGTAGGTAATCCAGCGGCTGTCGGGCGAGAATTTCACGCCATAGAAGCGCGCAAGAGGCTCCTCGGCAATGAGCTTCCGGGTCTTTGCAGCTACATCGAGTCTGAACAGGCGGTTCTTGCGGTCGCCGTAGACTATCGTCTTGCCATCGGGGCTCAGCTCGAAGAAATCGATGTAGGTATCGTTGCCGGTGGTGAGCTGAGTGGCATCGCCGCCCTCGGCAGGGCGCATCCACAGCTCGGTCTCGCCGGTGGCATCGGAGATATAGAACACGCTCTTGCCATCGGCGCTCCACTCAGGGTTGCGGTCGTGGACGCCCGACGAGCGGGTCACGTTGCGCGTCACGCCATTCTCTCCCGGCACGTTGAATATCTCGCCGCGCGCACCTATCATGAAGCGGTTGCCATCGGGCGATATAGCGTAGGAATTGATGTATTTGCTCACGTTGCGAATCTCGGCACGCGCGCCATTGGCCTCATCGGCCATCTCCACGTGAATCCGCGTCGACTTGCGCGTTGCCGGGTCGAACTTATAGATATATCCCCCATTCTCGAATACGATTATTTTGCCGTCGGTGCTCGGGAATTTCACGTCGTATTCGGCAAAGTCGGTCACCTTCTCGGTGGTGCGGGTCTTGGTGTTGTAGGCAAAGAGATTCATGCGGTT
>JBJEKJ010000099.1:0-75352 GCA_051878575.1 Muribaculaceae bacterium
GATTTTTACGAAATATGCCTTGATGAATCCGGTGCCGTAGCCGCCGAGCTGAATAACGCTTGTGAGCACGGCGAGCGAGCCTATTTTAAGGCTTTTTGTCGACGCTATTGCCGTGAGCCACACCGCCACGAGATATGCGGCAAGCGGCAGGATGGCCCACCAATGCCATATCAGTGCGAGCAGGATCATGGCCGCCGTGCCAAGCACGAAGGCTGCGGGCAGGCAATGTACGAGCTTCAGCGAGTCGGGGTAGAGCAGCTTCAGTGTGATGCGCGACATCCCGAACACATAGATTTGACGGCAGAACAGCCTCAGCGACGTGCGCCGCTTGTGGTAGACGTAGGCTTCGCGGATAAGCTGAATTGAGAATCCCGAGCGGCGCACGCGCGTGCTCATGTCGATGTCCTCGGAGAACATCTCTCGGAAGCCGCCAATCTGCTCCCACACCTTACGCGAGTATCCCATATTGAACGAGCGGGGCACGAACCTCTCCAATTTCACTTTTCCTCCCCTTATTCCTCCTGTGGTGAGAAACGACGTCATGGAGTAGTTGATTGCTTTCTGCACGTCGGTGAACGAGTCGTGAGCCGCATCCGGACCGCCGAAGCAGTCGGTGTAGCTCTCGTCGAGCCTTGCGCGCAAGGTGGCGAAGTAGGCGTCGGGAATCACGCAGTCGGAGTCGAAAAACACGAAGTATTCGCCGCGAGCGTGCTCCATGCCATAATTGCGGGCAATGCTTCGCCCCTCGTTCTCCTTGTGGAAATATTGGATGTCGATTTTGTCCCGATAGGCGTCGACCACCTCTTTGCAGGGCACTGTGGAGCCGTCTTCCACTATCACCACCTCAAAGTCGCCCGACGTCTGGCAGGCAAGGCTCGCAAGCAGGTCGCGCACCTCGTCGACGCGGTTGTAGACCGGAACTATCACTGAAAAGTAAGGCATAGTATTGTGTGGATTCTTGTAGTTGCGTTATTAGGTTCTTGTAGCGTCAATTAATAGGGGAGCGGAGCCTCGCTGCCGTCCATCAGGAAGTCGGTGTTCTGCAATGGCACGTTGTCCATTGGCGGAGGCGGGGCTTGTGGACCGTCGGGGGCGCTTTCGGCGCCGTCGCCGCTCAGTTTCGACTCAAATGTGCTCTGAATGAGGCTATAGCTCTCGTCCCAGTTCTCAAATCGGGCGAACTGTGCGCGGAATCGCAGCTTCACGTCGCCCACCGAGCCGCTTCGGTGCTTTGCTATGATGAACTCGGCAAGGCCGCGAATGTCGTTGCCGCTGCTGTCCTCCGAGGAGCGTGTGTAATACTCGGGCCGGTGAATGAAGCACACGATGTCGGCATCCTGCTCGATGGCTCCCGACTCACGCAGGTCGGAGAGCTGCGGGCGCTTGCCGTCGGTGCGGTTTTCCACGCTACGGTTGAGCTGCGAGAGTGCTATCACCGGAATCGAGAGCTCCTTTGCGAGCTGCTTTAGCGAGCGCGATATTGTGCTCACCTCCTGCTCACGGCTGCCGAATTTCATTCCGCTTGCGTTCATCAGCTGGAGGTAGTCGATGATAATCATCTTTATGCCGTGCTCGCGCACTAATCGGCGGGCCTTCGTGCGAAGCTCAAACACCGAGAGCGAGGGCGTGTCGTCGATATATAGCGGAGCCGAATACAGCTGCTTGATGCGCCCCATCAGCTTGTCCCACTCCAATCCCGATAGCTGTCCGCTCTTTATTTTCTCGCCCTCTATCTCACACACGTTGCATATCAGGCGGTTTACGAGCTGGAGGTTCGACATCTCGAGCGAGAATACCGCGATGGGAGTGTTGAAGTTCACTGCCATGTTCTTCGCCATCGAGAGCACGAGCGCCGTCTTTCCCATTGCCGGGCGGGCGGCGATGATGATAAGGTCGCTCGGCTGCCACCCCGAGGTTACCTTGTCGAGGTCGTGGAATCCGGTCTCAAGGCCGCTGAGTCCGGTGCTGCGGTTGGAGGCGTCCTCAATCTTCTTTATCGCCTCGCTAATCACCGGGTCGATTTGCGTGACGTCTTTTTTCACATTGTGCTGCGTGATCTCAAAGAGGCGTCCCTCGGCCTCCTGAAGCAGGTCGTCGACGTCGTTCGACTCGTCGAAGGCCTTCTCCTGCACGCCCGAGCAGAAGCTGATGAGCTCTCGGGCGAGATACTTCTGCGCCACGATTCGGGCATGGTACTCCACATTGGCCGCCGACGACACGCGTCCGGTGAGCTCCGAGATGCGCAAGGCCCCGCCCACCTCGTCGAGGGTTCCGTTGAGCCTCAGCTGCTCGGTCACCGTGAGCATGTCGATAGGGCGCTGCATTGCTCCGAGCGTCTGCACCGCCTCGTAGATTCTCTGGTTGCGCGAGTCGTAGAAGCTCTCGGGCTTCAGGATGTCGCAAATAATGGTGTAGGCGTCTTTCTCGAGCATAAGTGCGCCAAGCACCGCCTCCTCGAGCTCGGTGTCGTTGGGCGGCAGCTTGCCAAACTCGCTCACTATCTGCTGCTCGTGCTTCGGCTTCTTGTTGTACTGCCTCGGGCCGTCGCTGCGGTAGGAATATGTCGTACTGTTGTCGTTTGCCATTGCGTGGTCGGTTATTGTGATCGTTAATAGGGCAAATCGCTTCCGATTCGCTTTGCGACAACAAAATTAATAAAACCACCTATCATTAGCAAACCATTTAATCCACAATATCCGAAAAATCTTGTCAACAAAGTGTGCATTTTCTTGATTATCCCAAAATTCCTGCGTAATTTTGCTATCGGATAAATGCCGGCGAACATTCCGGAGGCATTTTTTGTTGAACTTTATGCAGATTTATTAATAACAACATAAAAAATACTGATGCGATATGAAAAAGTATGTATGTAAGGTTTGCGGTTGGATTTACGACCCCGAAATAGGTGATCCTGAAGGTGGAATAGAGCCGGGAACGGCTTTTGAGGATATTCCAGACGACTGGGTATGCCCGCTTTGCGGAGTAGGAAAGGACGACTTCGAGGAGTGCGAATGACGATAAGGAGCATTGTGGTTGTCGCGCTAATCGGCGCGCTTGCAGTGTGGGTGAAAAGTCGTTGGAGGGCGTGGTTCAATAATGTGCCTGAGGTGGAATATGCCGTGGCGCAATCTCCCGACCGCATCACTCTCACTCCCGGAGCCGATTTCGCCTCCGAGCGCACTGTGTCGTGGCGTTGTGGCGACTCAGTGCGGCATGCTTTTCTGCAACTTGCCCACTGTGGCGACACCGCCACCGTGGATGCCGAGGGCTGCGTGGTGGAGAGCCGCGCCGGGTGCGACGCGTTCTATAGCGCGCGAATCAGCGGCCTTGCGCCGGGCGAGAGCTACAGCTACCGTGCCGTAACGGATGGACGGGCGTCGGAATGGCACACATTCAGAATGCCCGACGGCTCGCGGCGACGCCGGTTCGTGTATTTCGGCGACGTGCAGGACACCATTGGCGGACACTCGCATGAGTGGTTTGCCAAGCTCTACGGCCAATTTGCCGACGCCGACTTCTGGGCATGTGCGGGCGACCTGATAGAGGCTCCCGTCGACAGCTACTGGAGCTATCTCTACAGCAGCACCGACTCCATTCTTGCCACTATGCCGATAGTGAATGCCGCAGGCAATCACGACTACATAAAGTCGCTCTATCTGACCATCGACCCGCGCTGGGAGCACAACTTCGTCTATCCCGAGAATGGCGCCGCCACGGCTCGGGGAAAAAGCTACTATTTCGACACGCCGCAGATGCGCTTCATGGTGCTCGACACCAACGGCGTGCAGGACATCGTGTCGGCTATGGGCGAGACGCAGTGGCTCGAGAGCGCGTTGCAGGGTGCCGGCAGCCGCTGGAAAGTGGTGATGATGCACCATCCTATCCACTCGGTGCGCAAGGGGCGCAACAACGTGGTGATTCGCAACGCATTCCGCCCGCTGCTCGAGCGCTATGGCGTGCATATCGTGCTGCAAGGCCACGAGCATGGATATATGCGCACCTGTGCCGAGGGTGGAAAGCCGGTGTATGTGGTGAGCTTTATGTCGCCGAAGTCGTATCAGGCACGCAACGCCACCGATGGCGTGAAAATAGTGCCCGACACACGCACCTATCAGATAATAGACTACGATGACACGATGATGCGCTATCGCTCTTTCGCACTCGACACCGACTCTATTATCGACGAGTTCTCAATAGCAATATGATTGAACAAATAAAAACAAGATTGAAATGAAAAAGTTACTTTTCTTTTTTGCCGCTTTTGCACTGCTCATATCGTGCGGCGGCAACAACTATGAAATCGACGTCACGCTCAACGACTCCACGCTCGATGGCAAGACCGTCTATCTGTGCAATTTCGATAATGGCGACACTATCGACAGTGCGGTAGTCGAGGGCAAGAAGCTGAGCATAAAGGGTAATGTGGAGGCTCCTTGTTTTGCCAGAATGAAGGTGGGCGACAGCCGCCTGTCGTTTGTTGTGGAGCCGGGCAAGCTCGTTGTCGACTTCAAGGGCGACACTCTTTATGGCACTCCGCTCAACGATACGCTCCAGAAGGTGTCGCAGTATCTTGAGACGATTGTCGAAAATGACTCGGCTGTGATAGCCACATTCAAGAATCAATACGTCGCCAACAAGGAGAACGTGCTTGGAAGCTATTTCTTGTTCTATTACCTGCAAATGGCCGACTTGACCAACGAGGAGATAAAAGCCGAGATAGAGAATGCTCCCGAGAGCATAAAGGGAAGCAAGCGCATTGGCGGCATCCTTGAGCAGATAGAGAAGGAGGCCAAGACTGCCGAGGGCAACAAATATGTTGACTTCAGCGTGAAGCAGCCCGATGGAACCGAGGCTAAGCTGAGCGACTATGTGGGCAACGACGCTCTGCTGATTGTAGACTTCTGGGCAAGCTGGTGCGGACCGTGCCGCCACGAGATTGAGACGTCGCTGAAGAATATCTACGAGAAATACGACGGCAAGGGCGTGAGGATGCTCAGCGTGGCCGTGTGGGACAAGCTCGAGGACACGCAGCGCGTGGCCGCCGACCTCGGAATCAAGTGGAACCAGATTGTCGACGCTCAGCAGATTCCGTCGGAAATCTACGGTTTCAATGCCATTCCGCATATCATGATTATAGCCCCCGATGGCACTATCTTGTCGCGCGGGCTGCAAGGTGAGCGTCTTGAGCAGAAAGTCGACGAGCTGATGACGGCGAAGTGACTATAGCCGAAGGATATACATGCTGATTGCGTCTCTGCCACATTTATATATTGTGGCGGGGACGCATTGCTATAAATTGTGGAATAGGCTGCATCTCGGCAAAATCAATCAAGTGAACTTGTTGCTTTTGCGCTCGATTTGCACTATCTTTGGATAAGATAGGCTGCATCTCGGCAAAAGAAATTTTAGCAAGCTAAATTTCTATATGCGCTCGATTTGCACTATCTTTGCACATAAAATTTAGCGAACTATGGAGAAGAAAATCACTATAGCCATCGACGGATTCTCTTCGTCGGGCAAAAGCACCATGGCGAAGAAGCTCGCCAAGACGATTGGCTATGCCTATATCGACACCGGTGCGATGTATCGCGCCTTGACGCTTTATTGTCTCAATAACGGCCTTATCGACGGCGACACGGTGTGCGTGCCTGAGCTTGAGCGACGTCTGGGCGACATCTGCATTACTTTCGGCGTCAATGCCGCTACCGGAGCCTCCGAGACGTATCTCAACGGCGAGAACGTGGAACGGGAGATTCGCGAGATGCGCGTGTCGGGCAAGGTGAGCATAGTGGCTGCCATTCCTGCCGTGCGCCATGCTCTTGTGGCGCAGCAGCAACGCATGGGCAGCGAGAAGGGCATAGTGATGGACGGCCGCGACATCGGCACGGTGGTGTTCCCCGACGCCGAGATGAAAATCTACGTCGACGCATCGGCCGAGACCCGTGCACGCCGCCGCTTCGACGAGCTGCGCGCCAAGGGTAACGCCGATGTGACCTACGAGGAGGTGCTGCGCAACGTGCAGGAGCGCGACCACATCGACCAGACGCGTGCCGAGAGTCCGCTGCGCAAGGCCGACGACGCGATAGTACTCGACAACTCACACATGACGATTGCCGAGCAGGACGCATGGCTGCTCGACATCTACAACCGCATAGCAAACAAATAGGCGGACGCGGCTGTTGTCACTTTAGGCATGCGGCCTCATGATGGCCCTGCATGCCCGGAGATAATCACGAATCAATTATCCTAAAAGCATATATAAAGAAGGGTTATGGCTACGGTAGAAATCGACAAGGCGTCGGGCTTTTGCTTCGGGGTGGTGACTGCCATCCGCAAGGCTGAGGAAGAGCTTGACAAGTCGGGACACCTATATTGTCTCGGCGACATTGTGCACAACTCCAATGAGGTGGAAAGGCTAAAAGCCAAAGGCCTTGTGACGATAACCCACGACGAGCTGCGCCGCCTGCACGACGTGAAGGTGCTGCTGCGTGCTCACGGCGAGCCGCCCGAGACCTATGAGATTGCACGTCGCAACGGCATTGAGATTATAGATGCCACGTGCCCTGTGGTGCTGCAATTGCAGAAGCGCATCCACGCCACCTACAACTCGCCGACAGCCGACGGACGACGGCCGCAAATCGTGATTTACGGTAAGACGGGCCACGCCGAGGTGAACGGGCTCGTGGGGCAGACCAATGGCGAGGCTGTGGTGGTGGAAGGCCCCGACTCTCTTCACAAAATCGACTACGACCGCGACATTTATCTCTATTCGCAGACCACAAAGTCGCTGCAAGGCTTCAAGGCTATGGTGGAGGAGATTGCCAAGCGCAAGCATGGCGTGAACTTCGAGAGCTACGACACGATATGCCGCCAAGTGGCAAACCGCATTCCTAAAATCAGGGAGTTTGCGATGTCGCACGAGCTGATACTTTTCGTGTGCGGCAGCAAGAGCAGCAATGGCAAGATTCTATTTGCTGAGTGTCGATCGGCCAATCCTGAGTCATATCTCATATCCACTGCCGACGAAATCGATTCCAAGTGGCTGAGGGGCAAGGACTCGATTGGAATTTGCGGCGCCACATCCACTCCTATGTGGCTTATGAACCAAGTGAAAGAGGCCGTGGAGCGAAATCTCGACAAGTAGGGCTTTTTCACACTTATATGGTAAAAAGTGTCGATGTATTGGTGCTTTTTACCATTATGCAATATAATTTAAGAGCATTAATGTGGTTGTTGCCGAAATTTTTACCAACAATTATCACATTCTTATCACTCTGTTGGGAGATTTATGAGTAAATTTGCAGCCGAAAAATGGAATATTAAAATTAATATGTATATTGTTAAAAAGACCATTATGATGAAAAAGAAATCTTTATTTAGGTTAGGTGGTGCCGTGTGCGCCATTACCATTGCCGGAATCATGACTGCCTGTGGCGGCGGGGGTGAGCAGCAGAGGGGAAGCATGCCGGCACAAGTGGAAACACAGAAGATCGTTTTAGGAACAGCAAATCTTGAGGAAAGCTATCCCGCAACCATCAAGGGAAGAAAGGATGTAGAGATACGTCCGCAAATCTCGGGATTTATCACAAAGGTACACGTCGACGAAGGACAGGCCGTGCATAAGGGGCAGGTGCTGTTCACAATCGACCAGGTGCAGGTTGAGGCCGCCGTTCGCTCTGCCGAGGCCGCCGTGGTATCGGCCAAGAGCCAGGTAGCCACCGCACAGCTCACTGCCAACAACAAGAAGTCACTTTTCGAGAAAAACATAATCAGCGACTATGAGTATCAGACTGCCGTGCTGTCGCTCCAGTCGGCAAAGGCGTCGCTGAATCAGGCCAATCAGAATCTTATCAACGCACAGAAGAACCTATCATACTCAGTGGTTACGGCTCCCTGCGACGGCGTGATAGGCAGCATCCCCAATCGTGAGGGCTCGCTCGCAAGTCCATCGTCGGCACAGCCATTGACCACCGTGTCGGACAACTCCGAGGTATATGCCTATTTCTCGCTCACCGAGCGCGACGTGCTGCGTCTCACCGAGGGCGGCTCATGCACACTGGCACAGGCCATCGCCAAGATGCCTGAGGTGACACTGCAACTCTCCGACGGCAGTCGCTATCCGGTCAATGGACGTGTGTCGACCGTGTCGGGCGTGCTCGACCAGTCGACGGGAAGCGCTACGGTGCGCGCGCTGTTCAAGAACACCAATGGAATGTTGCACAGCGGCTCGACCGGCAGCGTCCTCATTCCGCAGCCCTCGCAAGACCTCATCATCATCCCGCAGAAGGCAACCTATGAGATTCAGGACCTCAAATATGTGTATGTGGTGGGTGATTCGAGCAAGGCAGTGGCCCGCAACATCAAGGTGTCGCCCGTGAGCGACGGCAAGACCTACATCGTGACCGAAGGACTCAACGTGGGTGAGGAGATCGTGACCGAGGGTGTCGGCACGGTGGTAAGAGCCGGCACTACGGTGCAGCCTAAGGGCGCAGCACCCGCAGCCGAGGCTCAGAAGGCCGAAGCATCGAAGTAAATCACCATTATCAACATTCAATTTAATACTTAGGATAAATGAAATTAGATAATTTTATCAAGCGGCCCGTGCTTTCCACCGTGATTTCGATTTTCATCGTGGTGGTGGGTATCATAGGCCTCAATTCCCTGCCGGTTGAACAATATCCTGATATCGCGCCTCCTACGGTGCAGGTGTCAACCACCTATACGGGAGCAAATGCACAGACTGTGCTCAACTCGGTGATTGCTCCGCTTGAGGAATCAATCAACGGTGCCCTGAACATGACATACATGACATCTACCGCCGCCAACAACGGTAGTGCCACAATCAATATCTACTTCAAGCAGGGCTATGACCCCGACATGGCTGCAATCGACGTGCAGAACCGTGTGTCGCAGGCTCAGAACCTTCTGCCCGCCGAGGTTATGCGTGTGGGCGTAACCACTCAGAAACGCCAGACCTCAATGCTTATCGGCGTAACGCTCTCGTCGCCCGACGACAGATACCCCACCGACTTCATTGAGAACTACATGTCGATCAATGTGGTTCCTGAGATAAAGCGTATTCCCGGTGTCGGCGAGGCCCTGACGCTTGGTGCCGACTACTCAATGCGTATATGGCTCAAGCCCGACAAGATGGCCCAATATAGCTTGCAGCCTGCCGACATCTCGGCTGCTCTCGGCGACCAGAATATCGAGGCTGCTCCGGGTAAATTCGGTGAGCAGGGAAATCAGAGTTTCGAGTACACGCTCAAATATAAGGGACGTCTCGTGACTGCCGAGGAATTTAACAACATCGTGATCCGTGCCAACAACAACGGACAGGCTCTTTACTTGAAAGATGTGGCCGATGTGGAGCTCGGACGCCTCACCTACGGCTTCTCAAACAAAGTGAACGGGCACACCGGCGTGACATCAATCATATTCCAGTCGCCGGGCTCGAATGCAACCGAGATTATCGGAAAGGTGCTCAACGTTATCAGCGAGAAGGAGAAAGAACTTCCCGAAGGCTTGAAATTCGATATACCTCTTAATACCGACGACTTCCTTCAGGCGTCGATCGACGAGGTTATAAAGACGCTTATCGAGGCATTCATCCTCGTGTTCATAGTGGTGTACATCTTCTTGCAGGATATCCGCTCCACGCTTATCCCCGTGATTGCGATTCCTGTGGCACTTATTGGTACGTTCGCACTGATATACGGTATCGGGTTCTCGCTCAACCTGCTCACCCTTGCGGCTCTCGTACTTGCAATCGCTATTGTGGTGGACGACGCGATAGTGGTGGTGGAGGCGGTCCACGCCAAGCTCGACGAGGGCTACCAGTCGTCGCGACAGGCGTCGATAGACGCCATGAGCGAGATTGGCAGCGCCATCATCTCCATCACACTCGTAATGATGCTCGTGTTCATTCCGGTGTCGTTCATGCCCGGCACGTCGGGAGTGTTCTACCGCCAGTTTGGACTGACGATGGCAATGGCTATCGGTATCTCGGCAATCAACGCCTTGACGCTGTCGCCGGCACTCTGCGCGCTCTTCCTGAAGCCGCACGCAGCCGATGGCTCAACGAAGAAGATGTCGTTTGTCGACAAGTTCCACAAGGGATTCAATGTGGGCTATGAGGCCCTGCTCGTGAGATACCGCGGCGTGGTAAATTTCTTCATCAAGGCGAAGGCACTCACGGCAGCAATCGTGGTGGCTGCCATCGGCGTGCTCGTATGGCTTATGTCGACCACTCCCAACAGCCTTGTGCCCAATGAGGATACCGGTACGATTATGTCGGTTATTTCGATGCCTCCGGGCACCTCGCAGGAGCGCACGCAGGCATGTGTCGACAGCCTCGACGCCCTTATCGGACAGATTCCGGAAGTGAAGCTGCGCACCGTGATTCAAGGCTATAGCTTCCTCGCTGGTCAGGGAAGCTCATACGGCTCGGCAATTGTTAAGCTTAAAGATTGGAGCGAGCGTCAGGGCGAAGGTCAGGATGTGAACTCCATTATCAAAAAACTCTATGGAATGACGGCAATGAAAATCAAGGACGGAACAATCATGTTCTTCGCTCCGCCTATGATTTCGGGTTACTCGGCTTCCAACGGTTTCGAGCTCCAGCTTCAGGACAAGACAGGCGGCGACCTGAACAAGTTCTTTGAGATTCAGCAGCAATTCCTTGCCGAGCTCAATAAGCGGCCGGAAGTGCAGATGGCATACTCGGCATTCAACCCATCGTTCCCGCAATATCTAATCTCTGTCGACGAGGCCAAGACCACGAAGGCAGGCGTGGGAGTGTCGGGAGTGCTCAGCGTGATGCAGGGCTATCTCGGAGGTATGTATGTGTCGAACTTCAACCGCTTCGGAAAGCTCTACCGCGTGATGATGCAGGCTACGCCCGAGTCGCGCGTGTCGCCCGAGTCGCTCAAGGAGATCAAGGTGCGCACGGCAAGCGGCATGGCTCCGATATCCGACTTCGTGACGCTGAAGCGCGTGTACGGTCCCGACCTTATCAACCGCTTCAACCTCTACACCTCAATCGCCGTCAACGGTACGCCTAATGCCCAATACTCGTCGGGACAAGCCATTCAGGCTATACGCGAGGTGGCCGATCAGGTGCTCCCGCAGGGCTACGGCTACGAGTTCTCGGGTCTTACCCGTGAGGAGGCCGAGCAGTCGAGCTCGTCGACCACCATTATTTTCGCACTCTGCCTGCTTTTCGTCTACTTGATTCTTAGCGCACAATATGAGAGCTACATCCTGCCGCTGTCGGTAATCCTCTCCATTCCGTTCGGATTGATGGGCACATTCGTATTCGCCAAGATGTTCGGTATCGACAACAATATATATCTGAAGATTGCGCTTATCATGCTTATCGGTCTTCTTGCCAAGAACGCCATCCTTATCGTCGAGTTCGCCCTTGAGCGCCGACGCACGGGCATGTCGATTGTCGGGGCGGCCGTGGCAGGTGCGGCAGCGCGTCTGCGACCAATCCTCATGACATCGTTGGCTATGATTATCGGTCTGTTGCCATTGATGTTCGCCCACGGTGTAGGTGCCAATGGTAACCAGGCCCTCGGTACCGGCTCAATCGGCGGTATGTTGATTGGTATGATTCTGCAAGTTCTGCTTGTTCCTTGCTTGTTTGTGATTTTCCAGGGCATACAGGAGAAGTTCTCGCCAATCAAGTGGAAAGACACCGACAACTCCCAGATGGAGAACGAAATCGAACAATATTCTTTGTAAATACAATATATTATATATTCTGAAAAATGAAGAGGAAAAACATCTCACTGCTCGTAGTCACTGTGGCAATCGCCACAGTGATGGGCAGTTGCAATATCTATAAGAAATGCGAGCTTCCACAAGAGGGTGTGGTGGGCGAATATGTGAAGGCTGCCGCCGAGCCGGTCGACTCCACAGCATTGGGAAATCTCTCATGGACGGAGATTTTCACCGATTCTCAGTTGCAATCGCTGATTAATCAGGCTCTTGCCAACAACACCAACCTCCAGAACGCCAAGCTGAACGTCGACATTGCCCAGGCTCAGCTGCTCGGCGCCAAGCTCAGTTATCTGCCCTCGCTGGCATTCGCGCCCAACGGCTCAGGCTCCGAGGTGGGCGGCGTTCCGCTCAAGTGGGGCTATCAGTTGCCGCTATCGCTCAGCTGGGAGGTCGACATCTTCGGTCGCATCACCAACAGCAAGCGCAAGGCTAAGGCGGCATTGCTCCAAAGCGAGGCATACCGTCAGGCCACGCAGTCGCAGATTATCGGCGCGGTGGCCAACACCTACTATGCAATCGTGTCGCTCAAGAAGCAGCTTGCCATCTATCGCGAGACCTCGGAGCTTTGGCGCCAGTCGGTCGACGTGATGAAGCAGATGAAGGAGGCCGGACGCTACACCGAGGTGGCTGTGGTGCAGAGCGAGGCCAATTATCACAGCATACTTGCCACAATTCCCTCGATAGAGCTGTCGCTGCACGAGATGTACAACACCATGTCGCTGCTGCTCAACGTGTCGCCGCAGGAGTGGGACGTGAACACCGCGTCGGTCATCACTCTGCCCGCTACCATCAGCGAGGGCGTGCCTATGAGCTATCTTGCCGTTCGCCCCGACGTGAAAGCCGCCGAGCAGTCGTTTGCCACGGCATTCTATGCCACCAATATGGCACGCTCGGCATTCTATCCGAGCATAACGCTCTCGGCCAATGGTGGCTATGGCACGCTGATAGGCAGCTCGGTGATTGACCCTGCCAAGTGGTTCGTATCGCTCGCCGGACAGCTTGTGGCTCCGCTGTTCTCGCGCGGACAGAACATCGCCACGCTCAAGGCCGCCAAGGCTCAGCAGCAGCAGGCGCTCAACAACTTCCAGTACACGCTGCTCAGCGCAGGCTCTGAGGTGAGCAACGCCCTTGTGGCCGTCACCAAGCGCAAGGCTGCTCACGACGAGATAAAGATGCAGGTGGAGAAGATGTCGAAGGCCGTGGAGTACAACAAGGACCTCATGACCCTCAGCACTACCACCTATCTTGAGGTGCTCACCGCACAGCAGTCGTTGCTGAATTGCCAGATTTCGCTTATCAACAATGAGCTGTCGTCGAATCAGGCTGCCATCAACCTCTATCAGGCATTGGGAGGCGGCCGATAATTAGATAACAATAAAATAACTCACATAGATAGTATATGATTAGTCCATTAGCCCATGTCGACCCTTCTGCCAAATTAGGCAAAGACGTCATAGTCCATCCTTTCGCATTCATTGGTAAGAATGTGGAAATTGGCGACAACTGCGTGGTTTATCCGTTTGCGAGCATCCTGAACGGTGCCCGCATCGGTAACCGCAACAAGATATACAACGGCGCGATTATTGCCGCCGAGCCACAGGATTTTCGCTGGAAAGGCGAGCAGTCGTATTGCTACATCGGCGACGACAATAGCATCCGCGAGCACACGATAATCAACCGCGGAATATCGCCTGAGGGCGGAACGCGCATAGGCAGCAACTCGTTTATCATGGCTGAGTCGCACATCGCGCACGACACCGTGATAGAGAACCGCGTGGTGATTGGCAACGGCGCAAGCATCGCCCCCAACTGCCATATAGCCGGCAATACAATCCTTTCGTCGAATGTAGTGCTCCACTCAGGCAGCCATATCGGCGAGTGGGTGCTGATTAAGGGCGGATGCCGCATCAGCGGAAATGTGCCTCCTTACGTGATTATGGCCCACAACCCGGTATCGTACTATGGCGTGAACGCATTCGTGCTGCGCCACTGCAAGTTCTCCGAGGAGGCCATCGACGATGTGGCAAAGGCCTATCGCCACATCTATCAGTGCGGAACGTCGACGTTCAATGCGCTGAAGCGTATAGAAAACGATATTCAGCCATCGGCTGAACGCGATAACATCCTTAAATTCGTGCGCGACCACAAACTGAAGATTGTGGCAGTGCCGAGCCATGAAGACATAGAGGATTGATAGATTTTTTTCATATTTGGTCGAAAGAAACGCCGTGGAGGATTTGCCCTCCACGGCGTTTTGACTAATTGCATTCGCAAATCGCCTGTTCTTCGGAAATATTTAATGAGTTTTTCTTTTTCCTATTTGAGCTGAGAATGTGTTCAAAACTCAAAATGCGGTTATCATAATCCGCGTGAGAAAGAAACTTGCGTCATAACGCCCGATTTGATTTCTACGGTAATTTTGCCGCAAGCAGTCTGGATGCCCTTGCGCATTGTCTCCCTTGCTGCTGCCACCTTCTCGGGATTATCAGGATATTTCAGAATGTTGTGATAATTCTTTGTGATCTCACCATATTTCTCACTGTTGAGCTCATTTTTCGAACCCTTTTGATAATGAGTCACCAATTTGCACACAGGTGTCATTTTAAATGAAAAAGCGTCTTGTGTCACCTCCTTGTCGTTGTTCTCGGCCACTACCTGAAGGGTGAAAGTGGTGTTGGTAGCCGATGTGATGTTGCCCAATTGCTGCTTCAAGTTGAATTTCTGGCCCGGTTCCACCTTTATTTTCTCGGATTTTCCGTTGAAATCGGTATAGACCACGTAGGTGTTGAAAAGCATGTCGATGTCACCGCCAAACACATTGCTATACTCAAGATCCACACCTATGAGTGAGCCAAGACCATCGCCGCTATCCGGCTCATTGTTGTCGTCGCCACCACAAGAAACCATGCCGAATGATAGGCATAAAGCCATCATCGCAAAAAAAATCGCTTTAAATTTTTTGTCCATAGTAAATTAATCAATTATTACATTTATAAATGTTTGAATCGCAAAGTTACATATTATATACAAAAAGAGCAAACCGCGCGATATACAAATATATATACAACTGCGCAAAACGGCTATTTATTACGCTTTACAAAATCATGCTATTTCACGCTCACGAGGGCCTGCAACACATCTTCAAGCGATTCGGCCTTGTCGAGATTCAACTTACGGCGCATGCGATGACGCATAATGTTCACACTTGTTCGTGCGATGCACATCAAGTCGACTATGTCGTCGGTGGTTTGACCCAAAGCTATCAGCATGCACAGAATCTCCTCACGGCGGGTCACACCCGGAGCCATCTCGCGCAGCGAATTGATGAACTGCGGATACATGCACGTAAAGCGATAGCGGAATCGCGATTCACCATCCTCTCGCAATGTTTTCGGAGTGAGCGTGGTGAAACGCTTGACAGTAGCCTCATCGCTGTTAAGCTCTTTGATGCGCTCCTCCATAAGCTCACAATTATGATTCACTTCGTGCAGGTTGTCAATGAGAGAGTCGATTTGCTGCCTTGCCATTATGCTCTTGATTTTATAGATGCGTCGCTTCACGAGCATCCATGCCACACAAAATCCGAGCAAAATGAGTAGCAACACCGATAGAGCCACATAGTATTTGATTTGCAAGTTCTTCTTCTGCACCTCCATCTCGGCAGCCATAACCTGAGCTTCATTCTTCTCGGAATGGAATCGCAGCATCTGTCCTATTATCGAGTCGTAGGTCTTTGAGTTGTAGAAAAGACTCAGCTCCTTGTTGAGTTTGCGGGCATAAAGCTCGATTTTCTCCTTATTGCCGGTTGATAGGTAATAATCGAGGGCAAACTTATAGGCTTTTTCCACGTATATGGGGCGCTCAGTGAGGCTAAGCAGGTTTCTCATACTGTCGAGGCTGACCTCGCATCGCTTGAAATCGCCCGCACTTCTATAGCCCTCGGCAAGGAGAAAATAGGCCTTGGCCCGTGTTTCGGCGACAAGCGATTTGGTCACCACATTCTCAAGCCGTCGCATTCCGGTCTCCCGGGGAATCACGATTGAGCTATCCTCTACCGACATTTCACCTATGGCGGTCTCAAGATCGGCCATTCCGCTGTCGTAGGGAAGCGAGCACAGCACGCTGTCGGCAATGTTCCAGTAAACAATCGCTGAATCCGGCTTGTTCTCCTGCCGCATTATGCGCCCTTTCATCATCAATGCATAACCCTGCATTTTTGGGTCGCTCATTTTCCCCATCTGCTCCGACTCATAAAGCGCCTGCCGATTGTAAACCTCGGCAAACTGAGGCATGTTGTAAGTCAGGTACAAGTCGGTGAGCATCACGCATGTCCACACGATGCTTGGGCTGTCTTTGCAATCTTCGGCCACCTTGTAGCTTTTCCTATACATATCAATGGCCTTGCTCACTTCGCCGGTGCGCTGATATAGCGAGCCGAGCATCGACGTGAGCCAGTGCAATCCCATCACATCCTTTTCCGCCATGGCGATATCAAGGCAAGATTCGCACCATCTCATCACATCATTCTGCCGCTCGGGCAATTCAAAGCATGCGGCGGCGGCGTAGGTGTAGATCATAAAGCGTCGGTTGGCCGGCAGGCTGTCGGCGCCCAAAGCCATAGCCTTGTCGATGGCCTCGGCAGCATCCTTCGGCTGATAATTGCGAGAAAGGGCATATCCCAGCACGGCATAAGCGTCGGGCATCAAATATCGGGCCACTATGGGAGTGGGGTTGTCGGCTAAAGCACGCAGTCTGTCGACACAAGCCTGAGGCTCACCTTTCATTTGATAGCAATTGAGCAATTGTATCAGCGACCAGTGCGCGTTATCTTTTATTGAGCTCCACCGCACGCTCATCGTGTCGGCCGGAATTTCCACTTTCAGCACGTCATCGAATTTTACTATCGCCGAGTCCTGCTCGCCCTTGAATTCCGCTCCACGAGCCCTAAGCATGAGGCAGAACGTTTTCACATCCAAGCGGTCCTTTGCCATTGGCCCGTCTTCAATCGACGCCACTTCTCGGAGCACCGAGTCGGCATTGGATGTGGTGTAGGCTTTATCAAGTTCCGAGCATCGGCTCAGCAGCTCGTCGACTGCCGAATCCTCGTGACTTGCACAAGCTGACACTAATGTAATTAAGAACAAATTAATTACAGATAATATGATTCTATTGGCTATGTTCATTGATAATTTATGATAAGATTCTATTACAACTAATATTCATCATAGAGGGAATGGCGGTCACTCATCGGTGTCCATCCTGAAAATCGAGAAATTCACGCTACCATAGGTGAGGTGCCTTGTGAAGTGCGGCAACGATGAGAAATCGTAGGCCTTGCCGTGCTCTATTATCACAATAGTGTCGGGGTGGAGCATCTGCGAGTTCAATATCAGCCGGGGCACGTCGGCAAAGTTGGGCAAGTCGTAGGGCGGATCGGCGAAAACGATGTCGAACTTGCGTGTTGTCGACTCCACGAACCTGAACACGTCGCCCCTTACCATGGTGAGGTTCTCCTCGTGGAGCATGTCGCGCACACGGCGTATGAAATTGAACTGAGTGGCCGATTTCTCCACGCAAGTCACGCCCGCGCAGCCTCTCGACAGGAACTCAAAACTGATTGCACCGGTGCCGGCAAAAAGGTCGAGAGCCGTGCAACCCTCAAAATCCACCATATTCTCAAGAACATTGAATATGTTCTCGCGGGCAAAGTCGGTGGTGGGCCGTGCCGATATGTTTTGGGGCACATCGAAGCGGCGTCGCCCGTATTTTCCACGAATTATTCGCATAGCGACATTAATATTAAGTCAAAAGGAGCCTTCATCGCATCCATCCCAATCCGCATTGCGGCGGCAGGGAAGATTGCGGGCATCACATAGGTTACATATTCTCGCAGCATCGGCGCCACGGCCTCGCGCATGAGCTTGTCGCCGGCTATCTGTAGCTCGTCGTTGTGCACGTCGAGCGAATAGTCGTTCCACACGTTGAGCACGAAGAACATCGCGTCCTCGGCGGTGGCGCACTCAAAGGTGTTGGCGAACGCAAACCGCCCCCGCAGGTACACCATCACGTCGGCGTAGCCATCGTGAAAATAGACAAACTCTTTTCCAATGCCGGTGTTGCGGCACTTCTTGGCAAAGTGCTCGCACACGGCCGAGAGGTGATGTCTTATGGGCGGATTGTTGAAGGTGCGGTTGATGAACGGCAGCAGTCCTGATGGCATCTCGAAGGCTATCCTCGCTTGGCAATGTGGCAGAGCGTCGACAGCCACGTCGCCGTCGGCCTTGCCATACATTGCCTCAAATGCGGCACGTGCTCCCGCCTCGTCGAGTCGCTCGGGCACCACCATGAACCGCCGTGAGGTATAGGCCACGTCCACCCGCTTGAAGTCGAGCAGGAAAAACGGATTGTCGTAGATGCAATTCTCGAGCGAGCGTAGGAAGTCGTCTTCGCCGTCCTCGAGCTCCACTGAGCGGCTCATAAGCGAGTTCTGCTCGATGTCGCTGTGAGCCACAAACCGCACGCTGCCGCTGTCGATTCTCAGCGACAGCCTCCACAACTCAGGATGCTGCACCTCAACGTCGATCTTATTTGATAACAAACTCATTTGTGACAATAATTACAATTTGCATTACGAAGATACGCAAATATCGTCCACAAAACAAGATTTGTACCATTTTTTCGCTCGAATCACACCGATAATACTACGTCCGGGCGCTTTAGGGCGCTTTAGGAAGCCTTCGTTATGCATGGATTATGCATATATTATGCAATTGTGCCATAAATGGGCGATTTATTGCCAAAGTGTTTGCCGATAAAGAAATAATCAGTATATTTGTCACAAGAATATTAGTTGACATATCCGGTGCGAGGCGTGCCGGGCGTCAATATAAAAAGGTATATATTTCAGTGTAAGCCCTGCGTATAAAGAATTTAACTAAGAACAAGAATAAATATGAGAAAGATTTTTAGCTTATTGCTAATGCAAGGTGTTGCCGCCGTGGCCATTGCAGGTGCCCCGGCCGCCGCCGATCGTGCTAATGTGAAAGTCTATGAGGCCCCCGAGGTGATATCAACCGAGGCTTTGGGCAGTGAACTGAGGCTTCAGGTGGTGAAACTGCCCGACGGCACCCTTCGCAAGCGTGTGGTGAGCGCCTTTGGCAGCTCACAACAGCCTGCGGTGGAGATTTCGCCGAAGTCGGTGATTCGTGCCGAGGCTACGGCTCAGGGAGTGCCATTCCATGAGAATTTTGAGTCGTGGGACGGAAAGACCTACGACTGGATTCCCGAGGGATGGACCGACGTGTCGAAAGTTGACCCACCTAACGTGGCGCCCGAGGATCATGGCATCAACCCTACGTGGCAGGTGGAGTCTCCGAGTTGGGACGTGAGCATCGACGGCAAGTATTTTGCCCGTATTGCCAACCACTATTATTCCGACAAGGAGACGGGCGCGCTCGTCAACAAGCCTCAGGATGAGTGGCTCATTACTCCCACTGTGCGGCTTGAGGAGGATAATTGGCTCTATTTCTACCTCTGCTATCACCCCGGATGGGTGTTCTTCAACTCGCAGAACTACACTTTCACGAGCTTGAACAACGTGATGCAGGTGCAGATTTCCGACGATGGAGGCGCCACATGGACGATGCTGTGGAGCTGCCTTGAGGATGCGCAGAAATACACGCAAAGGGAGCTTATGAACAGCCTTGCGTCGCTCACCGGCACATGGATTCCGGTACGGGTGCCGCTCACCGACTATGCCGGCAAGGATGTGAAGGTGGCCTTCAGATATGTGGGCATCAACGGCGAGTCGATGGTTATCGACGCCGTGTCGATAAAGAAGCCCGAGCCACAGGCTTACTACACGATACCTATCGGCTCGTTCTATAGCGGTTTCGACGTGAACCAGACATTGCCCGAGAAAAGCAGCCTGCTGTGCGGGCCGTTCAAGCCCATCACATTCTACAATGTGTCGAATATCGACTGCGAGACCTTCAAGTGGGAGTATGTCGATGAGGACGGCAATAAGGCTGAGACCGACGCCGAGGACCTGAGCGTGACCTATGAGCCCGGAGAGTATGACGTCCCGTCGCTGACCGGAACCGCCGGAACAAATGCCACCTCGACGTATGCAATCGACTGCGACTTCATACGCGCCGGTGGCAGCAATGCCGTGACCACAGCCGAAGGAAAGGTGGAATACGGCGCCTGCAACTATAATACGAAAAAAGGCGTGGGCTACTACAACGTGTCGGGAAGTTTCCTTTTCGGAACCGGCAGCGACAGCTTCTGGACGTCGTATATCAATATGGACAACGTGAAGGTGAAGCTGACGGCTATCTGCAACTATTTCCCCGCTCCCAACCACTCCTATTGCTTCGACAAGGTGTGGGTGAGCGCCATTGCGTTCGCCAAGCCTGAGGCTATGTTCTCGCTTGAAATCAGAAGGGTGCTCGGCAACGGTACTATCGAGAGTACTCCGATTGCGGTGGCCGATTGCCGCGGCTCGGATCTTATCAATACCACTCGCGACGGAATCATCTATGCAACCTTGCCTTTCGACCTCGGACGCTATGTGACAGTCGACACCGGCTTGTTCATGAAGCTCACCGGATTCACCGACGCACAGAATGTGTCGGAGTTTGCCGCGCTCAGCCAGCTTGTGCCAAATGCCGATGGCACAAACTATGCCTATATCTACCTCACCGGATACCTCGGCGACCAGACCGACGACCTGCTGATTCCGGCATCGCACATCAATAGCTCGGCAGGTGTGCTTAACACTGCCATGTGCTTCAATATGAACGCCAATTTCACTTGGATTGAGTGCAACGACCCATATTTCTATGCTGCCGAGCAGAAGCAGTCGAAGGGACTGAAATTCTACACTCAGTTCCGTGCCGAGGACTTCACTATCACCGGCGATGGTGTGGGCGATTGGATTACATATAAGTTTGGAACTTATAATGAGGAGACGAGCCAGCAGCTGCTCACGCTCACCGTGGCTGAGAACACCGGGCACAATCGCCAGAGCGACGTGTCGGTGTCGGTTCCGGGCTCCACTTGCGTGGTGCAGGTGATGCAGGACGGCCCGCTGGGTGGTGTGGCTGCCGTGAAGATTACGAAGTCGGCAAGATTTGAGGGCGAGAACCTCGTTCTCACCGGAGCCGGAGGCACCACGGTGGCCGTCTACAACGCTATGGGTGTGAAACTTGCCGAGCAGGCAGTGGAAGGCGACAATGCCGTTGTGGGCGTGCCTGTGGCAGCATCGTCGGGACTCTATGTGCTTAAGTTCAGCGACGGAACGGCAGTGAAAGTGATTAGATAATAGATATTACATCTCCAAAAAACATAAGGAATATATGAGAAAGCATGTAATTTTATTGTGCGCGTGCGCTATGGCTATTGGCGCTCAGGCCGGCAACACGGTGTATCCCGTGGCTAAGAGAGTGGCTCCGAAGACTTCCACAAAAGCTGTGGCCGCTCCTACCGATGTGCATTTTGCCTTGCCCGAAGGCTGCTTCTGGTTTGGCGACATAGGTGCGAGAAGCAGTTATTACTACTATATGTGCAGCTCGATTGTAGCGCCGGCACACACGCCCATCACTATCAAGAATGACGGCTCGGCCGAGGGTGAGTATACCTGGGCATACTGCGACCCCACTCACTACAGCTATTCGATGAAAGACTTCAGCATGCTTAGTGCCGACACGCGTGACCTGACGTTCGAGTCAGATTGCTACAACTTCGTGCAGGTGCCCACGCTCACAAGGACACTCAACGGCACTTCCACCGATTGGACCATGCCCACCAACTACTACCTGTCGCTGCTTCAATTTGGCGGCGTGCCGGGCGACTTCATCTATGGTAATGTGCCCGGTGAGGAGGAGAAAGGCCATTTCGGCTTCATGCAGTGGAACTTCAACTCGGCGTATGTGAACCTCTTTGCGAGCTCCGACCTGAAATCCTACGTTTTCGGCAAGGGCGGACAGACTACCGAGGCCGGAATCACCGGATTGGCTGCGATGTTCCATCAGCCGGCGGCTCCCTACGTGATTCGCGGTGGCTTGAAGGCTTTCATGACGATTAGCTGCGACGACGATGCCGAGCTAACGGTGACGTTGCGCCGTGCCACGAAGGTGAGCGATGAGGAGTATGACCTCGGAGCCGAGCTCGGACACTGCACACTGAGTGGAACCGAGTTGAAGAAAATGATCCGCGAGCCTATCGGCGACGACTATCTCGGATTCTTCACTTTCAAGGATTTCACTCTCACTAATGAGGAAGGCAATGAGGTATCGGTGATGCCGCTGACGATAAATACGCCCATTGCGGTGGTGTTCAGCGGTTGGCAGTCGTCGAAATTCGAGAAATTCGAGATTTTCACCAATGAGCAGGTGCTCGACAGCAATAAGCAATACGACGCTATCGGCAACTCACGCATAGAGACGTCGACGTTCTGGACAGGCGGCCCCTACGGCAACAAGGCTAAGGCCCGATTCAAGAACTTTGTGGGCGTGGTGACGCTTGATGCCTTCTTCCCCATTCTCCACGTCGATGCCGAGGGCTATGACGCTCCTGCCGAGGGTGGTACGCAGTCGTTCAAAGTCGACCGCTATCAATATGCGGCTGAAGAGTCGTTTGCTGCCACATGCGAGGCCGATTGGGTAACATGCAAGGCCTCTTATGAGAAGGGGGTACGCAATTATGGCGGCGTGCTCGAAATCACTGTCGAGCCCAACGAGGGCGAGGCCCGCAGTGCCGTGGTTGTGCTTACCGATACCGATGGCTCGCGCACTGAGTTCGTGGTGACACAGGCAGCGTCGGCAGGTGTCGATGGCGTGGCTTCCGATGCGGCAAGCGCAGCGCTTGAGGGTGGTAGCCTCGTGGTGCGTGGCTATGCCGGAATGGTCGAGGTGTATGGTGCTTCGGGAATGCTCGTGAAGTCGCTCAATGTCGATGGTGAGACAGCGGTTTCGGTAGCCGAGCTTCCAAGCGGAGTCTACTTCGTGCGCTTCGATAATGGCAATGTGTCGCGTTTCATAAAGTAGCGCGTCACGCAGCCGCCTCTATGCGGAGCGGCGACGATATATGAAATGATAATTAAGGCTTCAAGGGTCGGTGGATTGCGACTTTTGGAGCCTTTTTTAGCGCGCGTTCCGAGACTTTCAAAATCAGCTCAAAATATCCGCCTCTACGGTCCCAAAAATTTAAGGAACGCGCTCTAATTCCGTAGGCAAGTTGCGAAAAAATCCCCGAAAAATGAGGAAACTACGCCTTTTGTGCCGCCATGGAATGCTAAAGTCGGGAAAATTCATTACTTTTGTAGGAAAACTGCAAGACAGCATAACATTTTACCGAAGATGAGATACTTTTTGATAGCCGGAGAAGCATCGGGCGACATCCATGCCGCCGAGCTGATAAAGGCGATTCGCATGAACGACCCGTCGGCCGAGTTCATATTTTTCGGCGGCGACATGATGGCGTCGGCTGCCGGAGTGCAGCCGGTGGTGCACTATCGCGAGATGGCCTTCATGGGCTTTATCGAGGTGGCGAGGCACTTGCCCGCCATACTCGGATTCATGCGCACGGCGCGTCAGTGCATCGACTCGTGGCATCCCGACGCGCTCATTCTCGTGGACTATCCGTCGTTCAACCTCAAGGTGGCAAAATATGCCGCCACGAAGGGCGTGAGGTCGTTCTATTTCATCTCGCCTAAGGTGTGGGCATGGAAGGAGCACCGAGTGAGGCAGATAAAGGAGTACATCACCGAGATGTATTCGATACTGCCCTTTGAGCCCGAGTTTTTTGAGAGCAGGCATCAGTATCATGTGGAATATGTGGGGAATCCCACTGTGAAGGAGATAGCTGAGGCAAGGCCGGCCTTTGCCGACGCCGCCGCGTTCCGCAAGGACTACGGCCTGCATCCCGACGCGCCTATAGTGGCTGTGGTGCCGGGCTCACGCCGCAAGGAGATTGCCGACAATCTGCCGGCGATGGTGAGAGCGTGTGAGATGATAGGAGGCTTGCAGGTGGTGATTGCCGGAGCTCCGGGAGTCGACGCCGGGCTATATGGCAAGGTGCTTGCCGGCAGTGACTGCCGCACCGACTATCCGGTGCTGTTTGGCAAGTCGTTTGAGATATTGCACCATTCACGTGCGG
Organism: Muribaculaceae bacterium; assembly: GCA_051878575.1. Classification (GTDB taxonomy): domain Bacteria; phylum Bacteroidota; class Bacteroidia; order Bacteroidales; family Muribaculaceae; genus CALZFJ01. The sequence goes on from JBJEKJ010000099.1 coordinate 23,947, forward strand.
CACTTGTCACCTCGGGCACTGCCACGCTCGAGACTGCCGTGATAGGCACGCCGCAAGTGGTGTGCTACCGCATGAATGGCAGTCCGCTGCTCTATGGCATCTACAAGCGCATGCTCAAAGTGCGCCATGTGTCGCTGCCCAATCTTGTGGTCGACGCGCCGATGGTGCCAGAGCTGCTGTTGCACTATTGCAGCAGTGAGAATATTTGCGCCGAGTTGCGCAAGCTGATAGCCGACACTCCCGAGCGCAAGGCGATGCTTAGTGGCTATGGCCGCATGATGGAGATTCTTGGCGATGGCGACTGCGCGGCCAATGCCGCCCGTGGCATAGTGGAGTGCCTGAAAAATTCGATGGAAAATTGAGAAATCATTCGTCGTTATGGAAAAGATGGAAAAGAAATACAAGATATTGTTTGTGTGTCTCGGCAATATATGTCGCTCACCGGCTGCCGAGGGCGTGATGCTAAGGCTCATTGAGGAGCGCAATCTTGTCGGCCGCATAGAGGTGGACTCGGCAGGAACCTACGGTGGCCATGCCGGCAGCCTCCCCGACCGTCGCATGCGTGTCCATGCAAGGAGCAGGGGCTACGAGCTGACACATCGCAGCCGTCGAGTGACGGGCGATGATTTCGAGCGGTTCGACCTTATTGTGGGCATGGACGGCAGCAACGTCCACACGCTGCGCGAGATGGCGGCTACAATCGACGAGGCAAGGAAAATTGTGCCTATGGGACGCTTCATTCGCCGGTATCCCCACTACGACCATGTTCCTGATCCCTATTATGAGGGCTCTGAGGGCTTCGAGCTCGTGCTCGACCTGCTCGAGGACTCCTGCGCGGCTCTGCTCGACCATATTATAAATAATATCACTTTGTGAGATAAAACAATAAAACTTTTTTATGCCAATGAAATCAAAAGTATTGACGATTGCCGTGGCGGCTGCATTTTGCACCGCATGCTCATCGGCTGATGTGACAAAGAACGACGTGAACAAGGATGATTTCGTGAATTATCCCGATGGCAACTATGTGTATGCCTTTAACGAGTCGGTGAATCCCGAGGGACTCTCGCTGAGGGGCTCGATGTATGACTTGGTGTTCCCCGCACCTAAATCGGTGACGCTGCGCGAGGACTCTACCGCCATACCTGCCGTGGTGGGCATAGTTGCCGACGGCGATTTGGCGGTTGCCGCCGACTACTTGACCGAGAAACTTGCCGCCAATGGGGTGAGCCGCGACGACGAGGCCGGGTTCAAGATAAGGCTGGGCCTGATTGCCGACAAGTCGCACAACGACGAGTATTATGAGCTTACGGTTGACGGCGGTGCCGTGGCGATTGCCGGCAACAGCGCAATAGGCGTGCTCAATGGAGTGAAGACGCTTATTGCCGTGATGGAGCAGAATGGCGGTGCCGGCGCGAAGTTGTGCAATGCGGTGGTGAGTGACTATCCCGACTTGGAGCACCGCGGAATGATGCTCGACATCGTGCGCAACTACACCGAATTTGAGAATGTGAAGAAGGTAATCGACTATATCGCCTCCTACAAGCTGAATGTGTTTCATTTCCATATAGCCGACGATGAGGCGTGGAGACTTGACATTCCGGGTATTCCCGAGCTCACCGAGGTAGGCTCGTGCCGCACCAAGACCTACGATGCCAAGAACGAGAAGTTCATGGAGATGCTCTATTCGGGTCAGGACCCCACTGTGGATTTGGAGGAGCGGTTCATCACCCGCGAGCAGTTTATCGAGTTGCTGAGGTATGCACGTTCGCGCGGAGTGGAGGTGGTGCCCGAAATCGACACTCCCGGACACTCGCGTGCTGCCATAATAGCCATGAAGGCTCGCTATGAGAAGTATGCGGCTACCGACGATGCCGAGGCGCTGCGCTACAAGATCTGGGACGACGCCGACACGTCGGTCTACAAATCGGCGCAGGGCTACACCGACGATGTGATAAACGTGGCGCTGCCCGGCGTGTACAATTTCATGGAGAAGGTGTTCGATGAGATACATGCCATGTACAAGGAGGCCGGCATCAAGCTGCGAGTGTTCCACTTTGGCGGCGATGAGGTGGCTCACGGAGCCCTTGAGGGCTCGCCGATGGTGCGCCGGTTCATGAAGGAGCATGGCATGACGAGCGTGAAGGAAGTGTCGGAATACTACGTCGACCGTATGGCTGAGTATGTGGCAAGCCGTGGCGTTCTCGCCGGTGGATGGCAGGAGGCCGCACTGAAGCACTCGCCCGAATTCGACAGCCGTGTGGCGCCTCGCTATGGCATTGTGAACGCATGGAGCACTAACGGACGCAGCGACACTGTGCCCTACACGCTTGCCAACAGCGGATATCCTGTGGTGCTTAGCAACGTGCGCAATTTCTACCTCGACATGGTGTACACTCGTCATCAGGACGAGAACGGACTGCGCTGGGGCGGATGGTGCAATGAGTACACATCGTGGTGTGCGTTGCCTTTCAACAGCTATCGCTCGACTCGCGAGGGATGGAATGGCGAGGAGGAGGATCTTGGCCGCATTGCCGACGGCAAGCCCGCTCTTGCCGACCGCTCGGCGATAAAGGGCGTGCAGGCACAGCTTTGGTCGGAGACGATACGCAATTTCGCGATGGTGCAGAGCTATGTTTTCCCAAAAATCCTCGGACTCGTGGAGCGTGGTTGGAATGCGTCGCCGGCGTGGGGCGAGGGCTCTACTGATTTGGATCTTTTCAATGCCGAGCGCGCGCAATATAACTTGCGAATAGGGCTCAAGGAGCTGCCGCGACTGAGCCGCAAGGGCATAGCTGTTCACATCAATCAGCCCGGCATAATCGTGGAGGATGGAATGCTCAAGGCAAATGCCTGCTATCCCGGCGTTGAGGTGCGCTACACGCTCGACGGCTCGGAGCCATCGGCCTCGTCGCCCGAGTGGACGGCACCGGTGTCGGTGGGCAGTTCCAAGCTCGTCAAGGCCAAGGCCTTCTACCTCGGCACAGAGAGCGTGACCACATATCTTTGGCTTGATTAGGTCTAAGTCGCAAATTGGCGGGGGACAGGCATAAATTCTCTCTCGTCCCCCCCCTGAAGATGATAAAAGAGAATCGCAAGAAGCCTGAGGGGCAACTTGCGATTCTCTTTTTGTACTCGGAGCGGGACTTGAACCCGCACAGCCGCAATGGCCAAAGGATTTTAAGTCCTTCGTGTCTACCATTCCACCATCCGAGCAGCTTGTATAAGCCACAAAAGTGGGCGGTTGACGCCTGTGCGCTTAAAAGCGGTGCAAAGATACTAATTCAATTCGTCTTTTGCAAGACTTTGCCGAAAATTCGCCAATCCTCACCGCAAAATTCGGCTGAATGGCTGCTGATTACTCTTTTGAGATGTGTGTAGAGGGCTTAGTAGGTTATATTGTATTTGCGGAGAAGCAGGTCGGGATAATAGGATTGTTTTGCCTGGCGCAGGCCCGGATCTCCGGCGTCGTCCTCGCGGTTCACCATGTCGATTTGGCTGCGCTCGCGGCAATAGCGCACGAATGCCATGTTAATGAACTCGTTGGCTCCTGCGAAGCTGTGGTCGGTCTTTTCGATGTGAACGTGCAGTGTGGTGCCCGTTATCTCGCCGATGGCGAATGCCGCGATGTCGGTTCCGGCATATAGCACTATGCCGGTGAAAGCCTCGGAGTAGCGTGCGAAGTCGTGGAGCACGCGGCGCGTCTGGTTACGCTCATAGCCGGCCATTCCGTTGTTGCTCTTGGTGAGGCACAGGCGGTCGAAGAAGGCTCTCGCGGCGTCGATATTGTCCTTGCCCAGCGGCTCGATGTGGTGGTCGGGGTAGGAGGATATGAACTTGTTCACATGGTTGCGCTTTTTCTTCATCTTGTTGCCTACGAGGGTGGCGAGCTTTGCGGCGTCGTAGATGTAGTCGCTCCACTGCGTCAGCTCATAGACGCCGGTCGGGTTCAGGGCCATAAAGTCGTCAATCCGCTCCTCGGTGATTGCCGAGAATTCGAGTTGCAGCCCCTCGTAGGCGCAATGCTCCTTAAGTAGAGCCACCGCCTCGTCGAGCGGCATTGCTCCGATAGGAAGCGAGAAGGCCGTCCGCCTCACGTCGTCCTCAGCCACGCCCTTGATTAGCAGAGTGTCGCGATAGATGCAGTAGTGATACTTGAAGTAGTCGATCCACATGTAGATTCCTCCCACGGTGTAGTCGCAAGAGCGGCTTCCCGACTGCCTGAGGTAGGGCAGCACGAGTGGCAGTGAGTTGAAAGTGAGCCTATGAAATTTCAGCCGTCGTCCGTCGTTGTCCATAAGAAAATAAACTTCCCTGTGTTTTTTGATTATTCACTCTCATGCGAGCGTCAGCAGCCCACTATCCATTTGCTTCCGGGCAGGAGCGAGAGCAGCTTGGTGGTGACCACGCAGCATAGATAGGATGCTATGGCTATGCAAGGAATGGCTATGCTAACCGGCAGTATGGGATTGGCGGGATCGCCTGCCACGAAGGCGCTTGCTATTTGCGAGAGGAAGAACATGTGCATAAGATACATTCCGAAGGACAGTCTCGACACCTCGGCAATGAGTCGCGGAGTCTTTGGCTTGTCGATGCAAGAGAAGAGCAGGAATGCGCCGAATGATGCGCAAAGCACGTTGGGGGTGCAGAATTCCCACGACCATTCGAGCAGCGGAGTCTCGATAATCTGTCCGGGAACGCCCTTCCACCAGAACGACCATCCGGTGAATGCGGCTCCTGCCAATAAGCACACTGCGCCTATCGCCAGTCGCTTGCCGCGTTGCCATGTGATGTGGTGGCGTATGTAGTGTGCGAGCACGAGGTAGCCGAGATAGCCCGAGCAATACCACAGCATGCTGAAACGGTTCCAGAAGCATTCTCCCCACAATTCGGGAGTGATGAAGGTGTGAAGCCACGGAATCAGCGTGGAGGCGGCGAAGAAGCCGAGGAAGATGCGCTCGTCGCGCGCCGACGCGCGCTCAAGCCACGGCGACACCACGGGGATGATGATGTAGAGGCTGATAAGCGGATACATGAACCACAGATGCCCCGCCATCGCCGGGAAATTGAACACGATGCGCCACAAGTCGGCCATCGACTCCCACAATGTCATGCCATTCCATAGCGGGGGCAGCATGGTGTAGAGCACCATGAAAATGATAGACGGCGGCATGACGCGCATGAAGCGGCGGCGATAGAATTGCGTCATTGTGGTGCCGGGCTTCATGGGCACGAGCAGGAATGCCGACACTATCATGAACAGCGGAACGCTGATGCGCCCTAAGAATCCGTCGTAGAATGCCACCCAGAAGCGGTTGCTCTCATTGGCAAGCATCGACACCGAGCCTGCGAGCCCCGACGAGTCGGCGCCATAGAAATTCTCGCTTGCATGCACAAGCATCACCAAAAAACATGCTATCACGCGAATGTAGTCCACGAATACCACCCTGTCGTTCCTCTCCATAAATTCCAATTTTTGCGGTTATAGTTTTTTATGCAAAGATAGTGCAAATCGAGCGTAGAACGCCAAGTTTACTTGAGCGTTATGCCGAGATGCAGCCTATTTTATGCAAAGATAGTGCAAATCGAGCGCAGAACGCCAAGTTTACTTGAGCGTTATGCCGAGATGCAGCCTATTTTATGCAAAGATAGTGCAAATCGAGCGCAGAACGTCAAGTTTACTTGAGCGTTATGCCGAGATGCAGCCTATTTTATGCAAATGTACTACAAAAAAGTGGAATATGGAAGAATGAGTCGGCGTATTCTCAGGAATGTGAGCGGCGGAATGCCACCGGCGACATTCCGGTGGCCTTTTTGAAGAATTTGCCGAGGCTCGACTGGTCGCAGAAATTGAAGTCGTAGGCTATTCGCTGCACCGAGTTGCCCGATATGAGCAGCTCGCGCTTGATTCTTGCCACGATGAACTTCGAGATAATGTCCTTGGCCGTCAGGTTGGCGGTCTTGCGGGCTATTTCGTTGAGATATTTTGGAGTTATGCTCAGTTTGTCGGCATAGAATGCCACATCGTGCTGTTGGCAACAGTGCTTGTTGAGCAGCTTGATGAAATTGATGAAATAAGAGTCGGTAGTGGTGAAAACCACCGATTGCGAGTTGTCTTTATTGGCCATCGCATTGACGTCGGCAATGGTGACGAACAGAATGCGGATGATGCCAATGGTGAAGTCGGTGTGGTGGGTGTAGTTGGGCATCTCGGCGTACACCTTGAGCGTGTTCAGCAGATTCTTGATAATGGGAACGCTCCTCTCATCCTTCACATTGTTGCAAGGATGGGTGAAGATATTCTGCATAGTGTCCATATTTATGCCCGTGGTTGCCGATAGGATAGTGTCGGGGGCATACACAAGACGCATAACTTCGAAATCGTCGGTTTTCGACACTAATTTCACAATTGAGTCGCCCGGGATGGCCATATAGGAATTTGGGCTGAGCGTGTATTCCATAAGGTTGATGACCACATTGGCCGAGCCTGCGATGCAAAACAGGAAAGAGCCGTCTTTCGTAGCCGTGAAATTGTCTTTCTCCCAGTCGCTGATGTCGGAGTTGGTTATGACGTAACCCTTCTTAGTCAATAATTCGTCGTATGCCATTGGAGTGTTCATTTTCGTATTTTTGCAACAAATATAGTGGTTTGTTTGTTCAAATAAAACATTTGGTTGCGTTTGGAACATTATATGAGCGGAATAAACCACGATTTAACTAATCTTTGCTAATTTGGTGCGACAGCTTGGCCGGACCATCAAATGTGCCCGGTCGAGAATTAGTGTGCTTGTGCGTCGTTCTGACGGTGGAAGCGAGGTGTGTCGGTGCCGCTCAGAATGCCTTAGAACGGCGGTAAACTTGGCGTTCAATGGCGTTCTGTGGCGTTCTGCGCTCGATTTGCACTATCTTTACATCCAGATAACCATAGTCTCGAAAAAAAGTATTAACTTTGCATCAAAATCTGCGATTGCCGCTGACAAAGGCCGCTCAATGTAAGTAATTATTTATCAATATATAACGTAGCTTCCTCGTATCCGCAAAAGGTTTGGTCGCCTGTCAGCCTACTTGGGAGTTCCTCACTTGTTAATATGGCAGAAAAGAAATCATTTCTTAAAGGGAAAAAGCCGATTACCTTTCTTGACCTCTTTGCCGGTGCGGGAGGCATAAGCGAAGGGTTTCTTCAGGCATATACCTCTGATAAATATTTCAAGTTTATTCTTGCAAGCGATATTAACGAGAATTGTGAGTTGACCCATATAGTAAGATACAATCATCAGTTAGGACTTGACACTAAGTTTCTTACTGCTGATATTATGGCTCCGGATTTTATACAGCGTCTGCTTGCTCAACTCGGAGATGAGGAAATTGATGTTGTGACAGGCGGTCCGAGCTGTCAGTCTTTCAGTTTGTCCGGCCGTCGCAGACGCTTTGATAAAAGGGATAATCTTTTCCTTCACTATCTGGCTGTTATCCGCAAATTGCGTCCTAAATACTTTGTTATGGAGAATGTCAAAGGACTTCTGACGAAAGACAAAGGGAAATTCAAGGATGCGATACTTCGTGAAATACGTTCTATTATCGACGATAAAAATATACCCTCATTTCTTCTGTTCCTTATTCGGCTTCTTGACAAAAACACATCATCGTTTGTCAAAAACTGTGTCCTTACAAAAATAAAAATGGAGGTTGCGGATGATGAAACGGCACGCTCTGAGCGAGACAATTATTTTGCCACACTTGAAGCACAGTTTAAGTCGATTACACGAAAAATAGACTATCGTCTCAGTAAATCCAATATCAACATTGCGACAATTCGACATGGTCTTAACCTACTCCGCCGAACCGATGAAAGAAACGCAATCTCCGCTGCTATCATCAATGAAAAAATGCAGGCTGACATTGACAATGATTTCTTTGTCAACCAGTTCAACAATTTCATATCGTTCATTGATGATTCGACGATAATAAACACCATCCTTTCTGCCATCGACACTTTCGCAGAGTTCGACAGCTCCTCTAACGATGTAGAGGAGTTCCGGGAAATGATAAAACTTTATTCCTATACGCTCGATGAGACATTCTCTCTTGTAAGGGATTTATCCAAAAGCAAAAAGGAAATCGAGGAGCTTGACAAGCATCTCGAAGATATAAGACTTTACAGGGTCGCTAAGCCAATTGTCGCTCTCGCTGCCGATTACGGCGTTCCGCAAAATCGCGAGCGAGTGCTTTTTATTGGCTGCCGAAAAGACCAAGAGCTTATAGATGCTGTTCCTCCCACTGTTACTGAGGAAGAAAAGGTAACAGTATATGAAGCTTTACACGATCTTGACTTCTTAGGTAACGGTGCCGTAGCAGAGACTTACGGCGCACAGCGTATAATGCCTGAATTTGAGCCGCTTATTCGCTGTCGTGAAGTGCAAGGCCATATTTCGGATGCCGAAGAAACACACACATTCTCCGAATGGTCTAAGATAGGCCGTTTCGGTCACAGGTTCGATTTCTGTTGTGAGCCTTTCTATGTTCGTTCTCTCGAAGACTTGAACAACAATCTTTTCTGCGAGGCTCCGGTTCTATACAATCATCAGACAAGCTCACAGAGCGATGATGTAAAAGAAAGACTCTCTATCATAGCCAAACACGGGGTATATGACGAAGACTGCAAAGTCGAACTTACGCAGTTAGGTTTGGAATCCAATAAGAGAAACTATACCGTCCTTAATCCTAAAGGTCAAAGTCCTACCGTAGTCACGATGCCTGACGATTTCATCCATTATGCCGCACATAGAGCAATGACAGTTAGAGAAATGGCACGTCTCCAATCTTTTGATGATTCATTTGTTTTTCAAGGGAAACGCCAAACCGGAGGCACCAAGAGAAAATCGGAGATTCCGCAATATACACTTGTTGGCAATGCCGTGCCTCCGCTGATGGCAAGGGCTATAGCCAATACCATTCTTAAACACATAAAGTAGCATATCATGATACACATGCGCCCATACAATGCTTTTGAAACCAAAAATGTCAAATTCTTGGTTGACAAGCAGGTGGAATTTGCAACAATACAAATCACCGAAACCGGATTAAAGAAAAGCATTTTGGATGCAACAGCTCCTGTTCGTGCTTATTTTAAGGAGAAGAACATTCATGACTATGAAACCCAACTTCAAGGTCCTGAACACAAGCGCGTCGTAGACACATACATACTCACGGAGGAAAAACAGCACCATGCAAAGACCTCTCTTTATAGACCCGTCACAAAAAAAGGCGACCCTCGCCTATGGGTAAATAAAGTTAGGGATGTGGAGTTCCTTCGTGCAAATGATATTTTCGCATTTATCGCGCACAGAGGTATCCTTTTCACCATAAACCTTACGACTGTAAACATTGAAAAAGTTTGTATGTCGCCCATTGATACGCCATTGAAGGATTTGATTTTTGAAATCTCTTGCCGGAAAACTTCTATCAGCAACGAATTGCTTGAATTGATAAAGGATAGAATGTCTGACTGGATGCCCGCTGAAATATTGGCTGATACCGGTATTGGACGAACCGTTGAATCAGTTCTTGGTATAGACATGAATCCTTCAAAGAGACCTGATTATAAGGGCATCGAATTAAAAAGCCATCGCGAGGCATCCAAAGTACGCAACACACTATTTACTCAAGCGCCCGAATGGGCTATAAGCCGGTTAAAAAGCGGACGAGCTATTGTTGAAGAGTATGGTTATATCCCTGACGGATACATTCATAAATCTTTACACGTCACACTTACAGCGAACAGGCCAAACCCACAGGGTCTCGGTCTGTTAGTTCAACCACAATTAGGTATATTGGAAGCTGACGAGTTCGCGCGGATAGCGTTGGATGATGGCTCTTTCAGAAAAATTAATGACGTTGCGGCTTGGCAACTTATAAATCTACATGAACGCTTGCTTACAAAGCATCATGAGACCTTTTGGATTGAAGCGGAGACCAAAAAAGAATCGGGCCAAGAATATTTCCGCGTGTCGCAAATTCTCCACACCAAGAATCCTATTACTTCTCAGTTCGATGTCCTTCTTGATCAAGGACAAATCACTGTGGACTTTTTGCTTTGCCGTGATTCCGGCGGTGACACTTACAGCTTTAAGATAAATGGAAAAGCCCGACACCTATTATTCCCACAGAGCGAAACGTATAGGCTTCAATCCATTTGATAAATCTACAAGTCAGTTAGCTATGCCTAACGGCCGCAGATTAAAGGCGGCATTCTGTGCTGTGGTATGTTTTTTGGGGTGAGATGCGTAATAATAGAAAAATTTTGTGTAAGTTTGTTGGCTAAAGACGCTCAGGCTCTCGGCCGGGGCGTGTAATATGGCATTATGTAACGAAAAAAACTATTTTGGCAAATGGCTTCAAAACTTTGGGAAAAATCAGTGCAGGTGAATCACGATGTGGATACCTACACCGTGGGACGCGATCGTGAGATGGACCTGTATCTTGCAAAATACGACGTGCTGGGCTCGCTGGCTCACATCAGGATGTTGGAGAGCATTGGGCTGCTGACTGCCGACGAGCTGAGGGCTCTTACGGCCGGATTGCGCGCTATTCATGCCGAGATAGAGGCCGGAGAATTCGCTATTGAGGATGGCATAGAGGATGTGCACTCGCAGGTTGAGCTGATGCTCACGCGCCGCTTAGGCGACATAGGCAAGAAGATTCACTCGGGGCGCTCGCGCAACGACCAGGTGCTCGTCGACTTGCGACTGTTCATCCGCAGCGAGATTGAGAGCATTGTGGAGCATGTCACCATGTTGTTCAAGACGCTTAACTCACAGTCGGCACGCTATCGCGACGTTCTGATGCCGGGATACACGCATCTTCAGGTGGCTATGCCATCGTCGTTCGGGCTGTGGTTTGGCGCCTATGCCGAGTCGCTTGTCGACGACCTGACGGTGCTCCGTGCGGCCTACGAGATTACCGATCGCAATCCGCTCGGATCGGCTGCGGGATATGGCTCGTCGTTTCCGCTCAACCGCACGATGACCACACGCCTGCTCGGATTCAAGTCGCTCGACTACAATGTGGTGTATGCGCAGATGGGCCGCGGCAAGACCGAGCGTATAGTGGCAAGCGCCATTGCCGGCGTGGCCGCCACAATATCGAAGCTCGCCTACGACGCATGTATGTTCAACTCACAGAACTTCGGTTTCATAAAACTTGCCGACGAGTTCACCACGGGCTCGTCGATTATGCCCCACAAGAAGAATCCCGACGTGTTTGAGCTCACGCGCGCCAAGTGCAATAAACTCCAGTCGCTTCCCTATGAGATTACGTTGATAACCAACAATCTGCCATCGGGCTACTTCCGCGACTTGCAGCTCGTGAAGGAGTCGTTTCTACCTGCTTTTGGCGAGCTGAGGCAGATTCTCACCATGGTGAATGCCATGATGGAGCAAGTGAGGGTGAATGAGCACATTCTCGACGATGCCCGCTACGACTTGATGTTCTCGGTGGAGGAGGTGAACCGCCTCACGCGCGAGGGGATGCCCTTCCGCGATGCCTACAAGAAGGTGGGGCTCGACATCGAGGCTGGCCGCTTCTCGTCGGTGAAGACTGTGGCCCACACCCACGAGGGCTCCATCGGGAATCCGTGCAACGACGAGGTGTCGGCTTTGTACATGCAGGTGCTCGACGGTTTCGACTTCGACACCTACCACCATGCCTTCGACAAACTTTTGAATGACTAAAACCGCTAAGATATGAATGAATATATAGCAAATCCCAATCGCTATGCCGACGGAATGATGAACTATCGCCAATGTGGAAACTCAGGGATAAAGCTGCCTGAGCTTACGCTTGGATTCTGGTGGAATTTCGGCGGAGTGAACGACTATGGTGAGTCGCTTGCCAAAGTGACCTACGCTTTCGATCACGGAATCACTTGCTTCGACCTTGCCAACAACTACGGGCCGCCTTTCGGCTCGGCTGAGGAGACTTTTGGCAAAATCTACTATGAGAACATGCGCGCTCACCGCCATGAGATGATTGTGACCACCAAAGCCGGCTACAACATGTGGGAGGGCCCATACGGCTGTGGCTCGTCGCGGAAGATGCTCATGACGAGCCTCGACGAGTCGCTGCGGCGCATGCGACTCGACTATGTCGACATATTCTACTCTCATCGCTACGACGGCTTCACGCCTATCGAGGAGACGATGCAGGCGCTTGTCGACATCGTGCGTGGCGGAAAGGCTCTATATGTGGGATTGTCGAACTATCCTGTCGACAAACTTGTGCCGGCAGTGGCCTATCTGCGCAGTCGTAACGTGAATCCGCTGATTTATCAGGGAAAATACAATATGCTCGTGCGCGATGCCGAGGAGAGGCACTTCGACGTAATGAGTGACTTGGGTATCGGCTTCACTGCATTCTCGCCATTGGCTCAGGGAATTCTCTCGGGCAAATATGTCGACGGCATTCCCGACGACTCGCGCGCCCACACCCAGAATCCGCTCATGAGGGGAATGATAACGCCCGAGGCAACCAAGAAGGTGCGCCTGCTGAAGTCGATAGCCGAATATCGCGGGCAGACGCTTGCACAGATGGCGCTGTCGTGGATTCTCGCAAAGCAGGTGGTGACATCGGTGATTATAGGTCCGCGCACGGTGGAGCAGATGGCCGACAGCATAGAGGCAATACGCCATGCCACATTCACTGCCGAGGAATTGATAGAGATCAACCGCGTGCTGCTATGATAAGGCGATTGCTCATAATGCTGACGATTGCCGCTATGGCAGTGGCGTGCACGAAGATCGACGACAACCACACGCCTGCCTATCAGGTGAGCATACGCCTCAACAGTGTGGGGCTGTGGAACACCTATGGCGTGCACGGGTTGGGCGAATGCCGCATTTTCAGCGTCCGCAAGAAGCTGCCTGCCAATTTCCACTTCACCGCCAACACCTATACCGGATTTGCCGGAGTGATGCTCTTGCAGGGCTTTGACTTCACCACGCAGAGCTATGGCGTGCCGGTGGCCTTCGAGATAGCGTGTCCGGTGGAGAACCGCTATGACGTGACGGTGGAGTTCAACTCCGAGACATTCGAGGCCGTGTGCCCGAAGTGCGGCTCGCACTATAATGTGCTCGAGGGTGGCGGGGCAGCCGTGTCGGGCCAGGCTTTCGACCGCCACTATGGCCTTACGCGCTATCGTGTGTATCCCGAGAACGGCGGCTATGTGATAACCAACTGACGCGAGGCTGCGGCTTGCGTGATGTGTGGCATTTTTGCTAAAGAAAAAAAGGAAGAATAAATACAAACAATTGAAATATATACAATGAGTAAGGCAACACTGAAAAATTTGGAGGCTTTGCGCGACGAGATGCGCCGCGTGAGTGTCAGTGCCGTGATAATTCCGGGCACCGACTATCATCAAAGTGAATATGTGAGTGATTTCTGGAAATTCCGCGACTGGGTGACGGGGTTCACAGGTAGCAATGGTACGGCGGTGGTCACTCTCGACAAAGCCGGGCTGTGGACCGACTCCCGCTACTTTCTTCAGGCCGCGCAGCAGCTTGAGGACTCGGGTGTCGACTTGCACAAGGAGGATATTCCCGGCGAGGCTACTATCACCGAGTGGCTTGCCGAGGAGCTTGGCGACGAGGACGTGCTTGCCGTGGACGGACGCTTGTTCTCTCTAATCAGGGCAAACGCGCTCGAGGAGTTTTGCGGGCGCAACGGATTCAGGTTTGCGGCCGATTTTGCTCCCGCCGACAGAATATGGACCGGACGCCCCGAGCGCCCTATGGCCAAGGCCTTCGTGCATGAGGAGAAGTATGCCGGTGAGAGTGCGGCCTCGAAAATAGGCCGTGTGATGGCCGAGGTGGAGCGTGCCGGAGCCGACTCCATATTCCTCACCGCGCTCGACGAGATAGCGTGGACGCTCAACCTGCGTGGCTCTGACGTGGCATTCACCCCGGTGGTGATATCCTATCTTTATCTCTCGGCCGACGAGAAAGTGCTGTTCATCGACTCGGCAAAGGTCGACGACGAGGTGGCCGCGCACCTGAAGGCTGCCGGAGTGAAGATGAGAGAATACGACGATGTGGATAAGTTCCTCGGACGTGTGTCGGTTGACACCACCGTGTTGCTCGACCCCAACTTGGTGAGCGATGCCCTCGCTCGTGCCCTCGAGTGCTACAAGGTGTACGGCAAGTCGCCTGTGGCTGCGCTGAAGGCTTGCAAGAACGAGGTGCAGATAGCCGGAACGCGCAAGGCAATGGAGCGCGACGGCGCCGCTCTTGTGCGCCTGTTCATGTGGATTGAGGCAAATGCCGGCTCCGGTAAGTATTCTGAGCTCGACGTTTGGGAAATGGGTAAAAAATACCGTGCCGAGAGCGACCTTTACAGGGGCGACAGCTTCGGCATGATTGCCGGCTACAAGGAGCATGGAGCCATTGTGCACTACTCGGCATCGAAAGAGAGCGCGTCGACGCTTGCAGCCGACGGACTGCTGCTCGTGGACAGTGGCGCGCAGTATCTGGATGGCACTACCGACATCACGCGCACCGTCACGCTCGGCAACCCTACCGCCGACGAGATTCACGACTACACACTCGTGCTTAAGGGACACCTCGCCATAGCGCGCGCTCAGTTCCCCGTCGGAACACGAGGCAGTCAGCTCGACGCCTTGGCGCGAATCTATCAGTGGGAGGAGGGTATGACTTATCTGCACGGCACCGGGCACGGTGTTGGTCACTTCCTCGGCGTGCACGAGGGCCCGCAGAACATACGCCTCAACGAGAATCCGGCCACACTGCAACCGGGAATGATAACCAGCGATGAGCCGGGAATCTACAAGGCAGGGAAATATGGCATACGCACCGAGAACCTTGTGCTGACGGTGCCCGGAGCGCATAGCGAGGAGTTTGGCGACTTCCTGAGGTTTGAGACGCTCACGCTGTTCCCCTACGATGCCAAGCTGATTGACCTCTCCATGCTCTCCGACAAGGAGATAGCGCAAGTGAACGCCTATCACAAGATGGTGCGCGAGCGCCTCACTCCCTATCTGAACGCCGATGAGGCCGCTTGGCTTGCCGAGAAGACTAAGGAACTATAAACAACGGAAAAAAGTGAGAAAAATATGGCACTAATAAAATCAGTGAGAGGGTTTACCCCAAAGATGGGCAAGGATTGCTTCCTTGCTGAGAATGCTACCATAATAGGCGACGTGACGATGGGCGACGAGTGCAGCGTGTGGTTCAACACCGTGCTGCGCGGCGACGTGAACACCATCACCATTGGCAATCGCGTGAATATTCAGGACGGGTCGGTGCTGCACACGCTTTATGAGAAATCGACTATCGAGATAGGCAACGACGTGTCAATTGGCCACAATGTGACCATACACGGAGCAAAAGTGTGCGATTTCGCATTAATTGGCATGGGCAGCGTGCTGCTCGACCATGCCGAGGTGGGCGAGGGCGCCATCGTGGCAGCCGGAAGCGTAGTCACCGGCAAGACGAAAATCGGCCCCAACGAGTTATGGGCAGGTGCTCCGGCCAAGTTCATCAAGATGGTTGACCCGGCGCAGGCAAAGGAAATCAACGTGAAGATAGCCAAGAACTATCTCATGTACTCCAAGTGGTACGACGAGGACTAAGCGCGCCACCTATGGAAGCGCCGCAAGTCGAAGCCGACGGCGATGCCCGCCCCAAAGTGAGGCAATAACAATAGAGGCAGCTCACCCCTGAGCTGCCTCTTAATATCTGCCACATAGATAAGATTGAATGATTATATAAATCCCGCTAATTGCCGCTCCATACACATAACCTCATATTGTCTGGATATGTCCTCGTAGGAATGGAACTTCACTCTATTTTTAATATCTTTGAATGCCGTTCGGCTCATTACCTTCTCAAATTGCTCTCGTCTATTACAAGGAGCAACAATTATGAATCGGCTGTTGAAGTCTTGAAGATCGCAGAATTTTATTACTGAGTTTTGTATATCAGTTGAGTGCTCTATCTCAAAGAAGCTATTAGGCATTTTGCGCTCGTTAAACCAAATGACATCAATGGTGCGAGCTCGATTTATCAAATTGTCATACGAAAATTTGGGGATTTGAACGGTTGAGCAGATTTCTATCAAAGGCTTGTCCAAAAACAACTTGTTTTGGTCTTGTGCAGGCACAAATGTGGTGAAATTTTTCATATTGCCTATTGCAGTGACAAGACCTTGGTAGTAGCCGTGAGTAAATATCTCGTGGGGCTTTATTTCTTTGGTCCCTAAATTGAATTTACCGAGCACTTCTTCTCTGCAATCTTCCAAGGCCCACAATCCGGGTTGAATCTTGAATATTTCTTTTGAAAGCTGAACTATTTGGCGGATTGAAGCCTGTGGGGTTTTTGTTGCCCATGATGATGTGTCAACGAGATTATATAGGCTTCCGAGTGTAGCGTAGCCTCCATTCTTTCGCAGGGCATCGATGACTTGTTGCTTTTGTGTTTGTTTTGCCATTGCTGTGGGGGATTGGTGGGGATTAGTGGGGGAGGGTTTCGCGGGCGGTTTTCAGCATGTGGGTGGGGAGCGAGCCTCCGCGCCGGTCGGGTGCGGGACCTATCATGTGATTGCCGCTGTTGCTCCTTAAGTTGTCGATTATGCCGAGTATGGCCCCGCCCAAATCCACGCCGAAGGAGTGCTTGCCGAGTTTGAATGATGGTGCCACGATGGGCATCATCGTCCAGCGGTTCATGAAAGGATCGAACATGCGCCTCACGCCGAGCTCCAAGCCGAAGGCTGATCCCGTCTGATACCGTATCGAGCCTCCGAAGCAGGAGTGGTTCATATAGGGTATTGCCGCGGGCGAGTCGAATGGGTTGCCGGCTGAATAGTTGCCAAACACGCTAAGCGACAGCCGCTCGTTGATGTGATAGGTGATGCTGCCCGATACGCCGAAGTCGTTGTATAGATTTCTGTTGACGTGGTATTTGTAGCCCGATATCGCGCCGGTGAGTGTCAGGCTGCCGAGGTTTTGAGCAATGCCTATCGTGGCGCTGCCGAAATTGCCCAATCCCGGCATCGACGTGTAATTCCCGTAGCCGAATGTGCTGCCGTCAAGTCTGCCCGTGTGGAGGCTTTCATTGAGCCTGAGGGCTTGAGGCTGGTGTAATGCCGGCCTGTTGCCGCCGAAGTCACGGACGGGACTGGTGCCTATGCCGTCGTAGCTTATAGTGTCGGGCAGAAAGAGCGAGTCGGGCAAGGTAAGCTGCTCATACGGCAATGTCTTGCTGCCGGCGATGCCGGTAGACGTGTCTTGCGCCTGCATGGAGGCCGGGGCACACATCATCATGCAACAGATTGACAGAAATACGGGATTTTTCATCGCTCATCGACTTTTTCTCAGCTAAATTACAACTTTTTTTCTGAATTTGCTCTCAGTTTGACATACTTTGTGTAAATTTGTGAGTTACTTATTCTGAAATTATGGAATTGACTTCGATTATAGGCTATGTGGCAACCGTTTTATTGGTTTTGGGCTACTTGCCGCAGATGGTGAGGACTCTTCGCACCCGCTCGACCGACGACATAGCGATGGGGACGTTCTCCATGATGGGGCTTGGCGCACTGCTTTTTGCGGTGCAGGGTGCCATGACGGGTAATTATCCGCTTTTTGTGGCCAACGTGCTCACCACTATCATGAGCTCGGTGATTTTTGGCATAAAAATCTACAATGATTTTTTCAGGAATAGAAAGTGACGGTAGTTGTGGCGATGCGGGCGCATGACAGGGCTTGTGTCGGGAGCAACAACAGAGACAATAAATTATAGGCAAATCAAAACTAAGTGTAATATTAAATATGTCAGGAGCAGCAAAGTCGGACAGCATTGTCATTATACCGACGTATAATGAGAAGGAGAATATCGCCAATATCATCGATGCCGTGTTGTCGCTAAGTCAGCCGTTTGATGTATTGGTGATTGATGATAACTCGCCCGATGGCACGGCATTTATCGTGCAGGACGTTATGAAGGATCACCCGGGGCGTGTGCATCTGTTGCAGCGAGAGGGAAAGCTCGGTCTCGGCACTGCCTATATTGCCGGCTTCAAGTGGGCTTTGGAGCGCGACTATGAGTATGTCATTGAGATGGATGCCGACTTCTCCCACAATCCCAACGACTTGATTCCGCTGCGTGAGGCATGCCACGACGGTGATGCCGACTTGTCGGTTGGCTCGCGCTATATCACCGGAGTGAACGTGGTGAACTGGCCTATGGGGCGTGTGATAATGTCGTATTACGCAAGTGCCTACGTGCGTATGGTCACAGGAATGAATGTGCGCGACACCACTGCCGGTTTCGTGTGCTACTCGCGCCGCGTGCTCGAGCGCATCGATCTCGACAAGGTGGAGTTTAAGGGCTATGCTTTCCAGATTGAGATGAAGTTCACGGCCTATAAGTTGGGCTTCAAGATAAAGGAGGTGCCTATAATCTTCGTGAACCGTGTGCTCGGCACGAGCAAGATGAACTCGAGCATATTCGGCGAGGCCGTGTTTGGAGTCGTTAAGCTGAAGGTAGCGAGCTGGTTCAGGAAATATTGATATCTTCCTATAATTAACTAAAACTAAATCACGATATAGCTATATGGGCCGTCAGTTGCTTTACAATGCCCTGATAGTTAACGAGGGGCGTAAATATAATGGATATGTGGTGATCGATGGCGACAAGATTGCGGCAGTGGGGGAGAATGATCCGTCGGATGCTGTGGTGTCGTCGTGTGGCAAGGCCGAAGATTTGCGTGGGGCGCTACTGATTCCGGGGGTTATCGACGATCAGGTACATTTCCGCGAGCCGGGACTGACCCACAAGGCCGATATTGCCTCCGAGAGCCGTGCCGCGGTGGCAGGAGGAGTGACGTCGTTCATGGATATGCCAAACACCGTGCCGCAGACCACGACACTCGAGGCTTTGGAGGCGAAATTCGAGCGTGCCGCGGCAACGTCGGTTGCCAATTTCAGTTTCAATATCGGGGCTACCAACGACAATATCGATGTGCTGAGGCGTGTCGACTTCAGCCGTGTGTGTGGAGTGAAGGCGTTTCTCGGCTCGTCGACAGGCAATATGCTCGTCGACGACAGTGAGGCATTGCGGCGGCTTTTCGGCGAAATCGATGCTGTGATTGCCGTTCACTCCGAGGATGAGGCGATAATCCTCGCCAATCGCGACCACTATGTGGCCGAGCGTGGCGACGACCTCCCGGTGGAGCTGCACCCACTCATACGCAGCGAGGAGGCGTGCTATGTGTCGACCGAGCGTGCCGTTCGCCTTGCCGAGCGCTATGGCACCCGTCTGCATGTGTTTCATGTGTCGACGGCGCGCGAGCTGTCGCTTTTCAGCGATGCCCCGCTTGCCTCCAAGAAGATTACCGCCGAGGTGTGCGTGCATCACTTGTGGTTCAGCGATAATGACTATGCGCGGTTGGGCAGTAGAATAAAGTGCAATCCGGCAATAAAGACGCTTGCCGACCGTGATGCACTGCGCAGGGGGCTGAACATGGGCCTTCTCGACGTTGTGGCTACCGACCACGCTCCGCATCTGCTCAGCGATAAGCAGGGCAACTGCCTAAAAGCGGCTTCGGGAATGCCTCTCGTGCAGTTCTCGCTTATTGCGATGCTCGAGATGGCGCGCGACGGCGTGTTCAGCGTGGAGAAAGTGGTTGAAAAGATGTGCCACGCTCCTGCCGAGCTTTATCGCATCGACCGCAGGGGATTTATCCGTGAGGGCTATTATGCCGACCTTGCTGTGGTGAGGGAGGACGCCGCAGGGAGCGTCGTCACGGCTGCCGATGTGCTTTCGAAGTGCGGATGGTCGCCATTCGAGGGCACGACCATGCACCATCGGGTGGCGCGCACCTATGTGAATGGAGAGGAAGCCTACTCCGACGGACGTGTGAACGATGCCGTGCGAGGCAGGCGTCTCACATTCATCCGATAGATAGGGAGAATCTAATTACTTACTTAATTAAATAGAGTGTGTTTATGAGAAAACAGTTATTTTTATTCCTATTTATTGCAATTGCCGCCTCTGTGTCGGCCGTGCAGATAGGAGTGGACAGGGCAAGGACCGAGGCTATGAGGTTTTTCAGCACCGACAGCCGGTTGAAGAGTGTTTCGAGTGAGAAATTGGAGCTTGCTTACACCGAGCGCACTGCCGACTACGACAATTTCTATGTATTTGCCAATGCGAAGCGAGGATTTGTCATCGTTTCGGCCGACGATTGTGCCATGCCGATTCTCGGCTACGGCACCGAGAGCGTGTTCGACGCGGGAAATATCCCCGATGGATTGAAATTCATGATGAGTGAGTATAAAAACGAGATTAACTATGCCATAGAGCATGGGTTGAGAACGGCAGGAGGACGCTCGGTAGTGGAAACGCTTGCGCCAATATCTCCGCTATGTGCCACAAGGTGGAATCAGGGCGCGCCTTACAATAATCTCTGCCCCGACTACAACTCCTCAAGTAAATGCGTGACCGGGTGTGTGGCTACGGCGATGGCTCAAGTAATGAAGTTCAATAATTGGCCGGAGCGCGGCACGGGCTCAAACTCCTATACCACCACAATCAATGGGTCCGACAAGACTTTGGCGCTCGATTTCAGCACCATAGCTTTCGATTGGGAAAATATGACCAACTTATATGGAGCGAACTCCACCGATGCCGAGAAGGAGGCTGTGGCTACGCTGATGTATGCTTGCGGCGTGTCGGTGAATATGGGCTATGGCATGTCGTCGGGGACGCGATCCGTCTATGTGCCGCGAGCCCTTGCCAATTATTTCGGCTATGACAAGAGCGTGAGAATGGCTGATCGAGATTGCTATAGCTACAGGGATTGGACCAATCTTGCATATTCGGAATTGGTGGCCAACCGCATAATGTATGTGTCGGGCAGTAATGATAATGCCGGACATGCTTTTGTGTGCGATGGCTACGACAAAGACGGCTATTTCCATATCAACTGGGGCTGGGGCGGCATATCCGACGGATATTTCCGCTTCTCGGCTCTTAACCCATCGACGCAAGGCTTGGGAGGCAGCGAATCGGGATACAGTAGCGGCGTGTCGCTTATTTATAATATAAAGCCCGATGAGGGAGGTTCGGATTATCAGGAAGTGATGTTCTCCGATGACTTTGTCCCCGATGTGACCTCAGTGCCGAGAACGAATGCAGGTGCAGAAATAGGTTTCACGTTTTCCATAATCCGTGTGAGAAATACATATCAGGGAGCGTCGAACATCAAAATGGGCGCGTATGTGGTAAATAAGGAAACCGATGACTCATTGTTTTTTGAGAGCGACATCTACTGGAGTGTGGAGTGTGGCAATTGGATACGTTCGGATGACGATAAGCAGATGTATTTCGCCGCATCGAATCTGTTGGAATTGGAGAAAGGAACATATCGTGTGTCGCCGGCATTTTACGATGTCACGCATGGCATTTTTGGCGATGTGAGTGTGCCATATAACAGTATCGACCATGTTGACATGGTCGTGGATGATAGCGGGCTCTCATTTATGGTGCCGGAGAAGGGCGCGGCGAAGTTGACAACCGACTATGTGAAATTCAACACATCTTTCTATGCCGGAGAAAGCTACTCGGTGGAGGTTACCGTGAGCAACACGGGCGTGGAATACAATGGGGCCATCTATCCGATTATCGTCGATGAGGATTATCAGATACAAGGTAGTCTCACCACCATTTACTTCGACATTCCTCAGGGTGAAAGCTCTACGCTGACGATTATGGCCGATGTTCCCGATAATGCTTCCGGCTCCTATTATTTCGCTCTCGCCGACCGTGATTTTAATCTTATCAGCAGTCTGTATCCTATCGAGGTTAAGATTGCCCCCAATACCTACACTCTCGAGGTGACCAATTTTTCTATTGCTGACGCCAATAATGTAGACCCGGCAAACGTGCGTGTGAGAGCCAATGTGAGGTGCACCGATGGATTCTTCAATAATTTTATGTATGTGTGGATATTCAATGCTTCGGGTAACGGATTGTTCAATGCGGCAACGCCTATGATGGTGCTTGACAAAGACAATTCGACGACTGTCGATATGTCGGTAGTCCATGCCGATGCAGTGCAAGGGACTTCATATCTTGCGGCACTTTACACCTACAATGACGGTTGGAAGCAATTGACCAAGGCATTGAAATTCACGACGGCAATTCCCACCGGCGTGGCGGCGACGAGTGCCGATGAGGAGTTGAAAGTGCTTGTCGGGGCCGCCGGTGATGCGGTGAGCGTCGTTTCGCCCGAGCCGGTGAGCGCTGTGCGCGTATATGCTCTTTCGGGTGGCATGGTGGCTGCCGCCGATGCCGGAGGCGAGAATAGCGTGAGCGTTGACATTTCAGCGCTTTCGCAGGGTGTCTACGTGGTGCACGCCGACACGGCAAGTGGCATCGTAGTGAGGAAAATAGTGAAGAAATAGCACGAAGCTATATGGCTTAAGGCCTCAGAGAAGATATGCGCTCAGGGTAATCGCAGTGTTTGGCGACTCCTTGAGCGCATTTTGTTGCCATTGCGCTCGATTTGCACTATCTTTAGATAAGATAGGCTGCATCTCGGCAATGCCAATCAAGTAAACTTGTTGCCATTGCGCTCGATTTGCACTATCTTTGCAGCCGAAAGGTGGAATTTCTGTGTTATGTTTGTGTGTAGCAATAGGATAATACAGCTATTCTTATAAATTTATGACATTATAAATAAGATGATTGACTTGAAATTACTCAGGGGACTGACGGGCAGCGAGGTGGAGGCGAACCGCCTGAAGTTTGGCGTGAATGTGCTTACTCCGCCCGAAAAGGCGTCGCTCTTTTCGCAATTTGTGGAGAAATTCCGCGACCCGCTTATTAAAATCCTGCTTGTCGCGCTGCTGTTGTCGATTGGCATATCGTGCTATGAGGTGATGAGCCTCGGCGAGCCTGCCACGGTGTTTCTCGAGCCGGTGGGAATCTTTGTGGCTATCACTCTTGCCACGCTTGTGGGCTTCCTCGTTGAGGTGAATGCCAACAAGAAATTCGACATGCTGAACAAGGTGAACGACGACGTGGCCGTGAAGGTGCTGCGCGACGGCAATATCACTCAGGTGCCCCGAAAGGATGTGGTGGTGGGCGACATCGTGATTCTCGAGGCCGGCGAGGAGGTGCCTGCCGACGGCTTGCTGCTCGACTCGATGACGCTGAGCATCAATGAGAGCACACTCACCGGCGAGCCTGTGATTAAGAAGTCGCACATTGAGTCGGAGTTCAAGCCCGACGCCACTTATCCCACAAACCGCGTGCTCCGCGGCACTACCGTGACCGAGGGGCACGGAGTGATGCGTGTGGATGCCGTGGGCGATGCCACCGAGTATGGCAAGGTGTATGAGGAGGCGCAGATAGAGAACAACATCAAGACGCCGCTCACGCTGCAATTCGACAAGCTCGGGCGATATATATCATACGGAAGCTATTTCGTCGGCGCGATAATAGTGATAGGCCGACTGCTGATTTTCGACTATGCCTCATTCGACCTGCTCAGCGTGCAGTTTGTAAACTACTTCATGGTGACGATAATGCTTGCCGTGACGCTGATTGTGGTGTCGGTGCCCGAGGGGCTGCCTATGAGCGTCACCCTGAGCCTCGCCCTGAGCATGCGCCGCATGCTCGCAAGCAACAACCTCGTGCGCAAGATGCACGCCTGCGAGACGATGGGCGCGACAACCATAATATGTACCGACAAGACGGGGACGCTCACGCAGAACCAGATGCGCGTCTATGAGGCCAGGTTCTATGGGCTTGGGGATTGCAGGGCGCTTGCCGAGGGCGACGACGAGAGCCGCATAATATCGGAAGCCATAGCATGCAACTCCACGGCGTTTCTCGACTGCTCAAATGCAGAGCGCACAGTGGCGCTTGGCAATCCCACTGAGGGTGCTCTTCTGCTCTGGCTGAAGGATAATGGCCGCGACTATCTCGCCATACGCGAGTCGTGCGAGGTGGTGGCACAGTTGCCATTCTCCACCGAGCGCAAGTATATGGCCACCGTGGTGCGCAGCAGCGAGCTCGGACGCAATGTCCTCTATGTGAAGGGCGCTCCCGAGATTGTGCTTGCCATGTGCGGCAGTGTGTCGGGTGATGTGTCGGGCGATGAGATCCGCGAGTCGCTTGCCGGGTATCAGTCGAAAGCCATGCGCACGCTCGGCTTTGCCCGCCAACTTCTCGACGAAGACGAGTGTCCGATAGCCGATGGCACGCTGCGGGCGTCGAATCTGCGATTCACAGGCATTGTGGCAATCAGCGACCCGGTGCGCGCCGACGTGCCCGATGCCATTGCCGACTGTATTGAGGCCGGAATCAAGGTGAAGATAGTTACCGGCGACACTCCGGGCACCGCCCGTGAGATAGGACGCCAAATAGGGCTATGGACCGATGCCGACACCGACGAGAACCACATTTCGGGCCCGGATTTCGCGGCTCTTGACGACATTGAGGCTGCCGCACGTGCCAAGAAGATTAAAATCATGTCGAGAGCCCGTCCGGGCGACAAGTCGCGACTTGTGAGCCTGCTACAGCAGGGCGGCGAGGTGGTGGCGGTTACCGGCGACGGTACCAACGACGCCCCGGCACTGAATGCCGCCCAGGTGGGTCTCTCGATGGGCGACGGCACCTCGGTGGCAAAGGAGGCGAGCGACATTACCATTATGGACAATTCCTTCGCGTCGATTACCAAAGCCGTGATGTGGGGCCGATCGCTCTATCAGAATATCCAGCGTTTCATACTCTTCCAGCTTACGGTGAACGTGGTGGCTTGCGTAATAGTGGGCATAGGAGCGTTCATGAGCTATCAATCGCCGCTCACGGTGACGCAGATGCTGTGGGTGAACCTGATAATGGACACTTTTGCCGCCCTTGCCCTTGCCTCGTTGCCTCCGAGCGAGGAGGTGATGGCACATAAGCCGCGCCGCCGCTCCGACTTCATAGTGAGCCGCCGCATGCTGTGGTTTGTGATTGGCATAGGCTTGGCGTTCACGCTATTCCTTTTCGGACTAATGCAATATTTGAAGCAATATCACATAGAGTCGCTTGCCGATTTCTCGTGGAGTGGATATTTTGCCCAATTCTTCGACTTCCACTATAGCCGGGCCGATGAAATCTCGCTCTACGACCACACTATATTCTTCACTGTGTTCGTTTTTCTTCAATTTTGGAATCTTTTCAATGCGAAGTCGTTCGGGAGCGGACACTCCGCGTTTTGGAAGATAAGAGAGAGCAAGGTGTTTTTTGGAACAGTTTTTATGATATTAGTAGGACAAATTTTGATTGTGGAATTTGGCGGTCAGATGTTTAATGTCTACTTTAGCAGTGCGGGAAGCGGCCTTCGACTTGCCGACTGGCTGTATATCATAGCCGGCACCTCTGTGGTGCTATGGATAGGCGAGATAGTGCATCTTTTCGACAAGCGCCGCCAACGCCGAAAAAATTGTTCAATAAATAACGTGTAGATATGAACGTGAAATTTGGAATCGCGGCCATGCTTGCCGCAGTGATGCTGCTTGTCGCAGCCGATGCGCAGGCGCAATATCGCTCTCGTCCTCGCCCGGTGCCGGCGCAGCGACATGCGGCGATACCGCGCGCCTACGATAGTGGCTCGTCCGATGATGATATGTGTTATAAAGGTTTTATCGAGGCGGGCTATTCGGCCGGAGTGGGAAACTACCGTGCCAATCAGCTCGACGTGCTCACAACACACGGCGTGGCCATAGGCGACGGATTCGTGGGCGTTGGTACCGGTGTCAACGTGCTTTTTCCAAAGGAGGAGGGCGTAGGAACCAACTGGAGCATGGGCGACTACGGCAATGGATATCGACCTCAGGGCACGAAATATCGCAGCGAGAATGCGGTGTTCATTCCTTTGTATCTCGACTTGAAGTATAATTTCTCGGGCAGCTCGGTGTCGCCATTCGTGGATTTGAAGTTGGGTGGCACATTCCTTGTCAACGACAATGCCGTGTGCTTGGGCAATGGTTGGATCGACAATCGGACAAGTGTGTATTGTAGCCCCTCAGTGGGTGTGCGCATACCTATAGGCGGCAGTGCGGCTTTCAATGTGGCTGTCACCTATACGCTTATCTCTCAGAAGTATTACTATTACGATTATTGGGACGGACCGGTCTATAGTGATGGCATTTCACTCCATTCGCTCGGCGCGAGACTGTCAATAGAGTGGTGAAAGTGCTGAAAAGTTGCATTGTAATAGTTAAAAATACTTAATACTAACTCTCGCAGACTTGATTTGCGGGAGTTTTTGCGTTTTGATTAACTTAAAATAGGAGGTTTGTTTAACATTCGGGGGCTGTTGAGAGCAAATACGGCCCTGACAGGCTTTTGTTATGATTGATAGTGTGGCTTTCGGGGCACATCTCAAGGGTGTGAGAGAATGAATGTGACATAGATGCGCGAATAGTGTGCAAAAATGCTTATTTTTAGATATATGCGATAGCCTATAAAGTCGATTGGAATAAATTATTATACATATAACAGCTATTTGAAGGTGTCTGATTGTAATTTTATGAGCACAAATAATTGCAAATCGTAAGTAAAAAGAGAAAAAAGAAATGGTTTGTTCGGAAATGTGCCGTTTGTGTTAAAGTTGCGAATTTTGCATAAATCATTTGCAAATTGATGTAACTTTGCGCAAAAATTTTTGCGGCGAGACAAAAAATATTGGCTGAAACGACGCGTTTGGCTGTCGGCATGCCATAGTTTCTTGCCTGCTGCGGAATCGACGCTGAAAAATTTGGATAACATAATCATTATCTTAAAAAGAAGCGGCATAGGGATAAAATTTAGACTATTTGTGAGGAAAGAAGCCTGTAGTAAGAGAATTCAGGCTCCTCACGACAATAAAGGGAAGTTTAGTTATTCAATTATTTATAAGTTTTTTAAGGTATGAAAAGGCTAATTTTAGTTTTGATTACAGTTTGTTCGGTATTGGCAGTGATTGCCCAGACGAAGAAGGTTACCGGACAAGTTGTCTATGCCGGAACCGATGAGCCATTGATTGGTGCCACGGTACTTCCGGTAGGAGGTGGAAATGGAACTGTTACGAACATGGACGGTAAATTCATGTTGACCATTCCATCAAGTGTGAAATTGATAACCGTTTCCTATGTGGGAATGGCAACTCGCCAGGTGGAAGTCTCCTCAAATATGGTGATAAAACTTGAGAACGCCGACACTCAGCTCGACGAGGTGGTTGTTACCGCCATGGGCGTAAAGAAGGACCGCAAGGCGCTGGGCTATGCCGCACAGGACCTTAAGGCCGAGGATCTTAACACCGAGGGAACCACATCGCTTGCCAATGCAATTCAAGGAAAGCTGACGGGTGTGTCCATTCGTCAGTCGTCGGGTTCGCCGGGCGCGTCGGCACAGATCGTGATTCGCGGTGCCCGCTCGTTCGACGGCAATAATGCGCCACTATATGTGATTGATGGAATGCCGGTCTCCACGACCCCCGACTTCAGCACCGGAGCATCGGTGACCGGAGCCGACATTTCCGATCGCTCCGTCGACATCAATCCCGAGGACATCGAGAGCATCAACGTGCTCAAGGGTCAGGCAGCATCGGCTCTCTATGGTATTCGTGCCTCCAATGGCGTTATCGTCATCACCACCAAGCGCGGCTCGCTGAAGTCGTCACGCCCGGTGGTCACTTTGTCGACCAACATTAGCGCCGAGCGCGTATCGCGCAAGTTCAAGCGCCAGACGGTGTATTCTCAAGGAACGTCAGGCACGTATGATCCCAATTCATCGATGTCGTGGGGCTCGAAAATCGAGGATTTGCCGAATCACCCCAAATATGGAGGCAACACCGATAACGCCTACACCGCCAATGGCAAGCATGAGGGCCAGTATTACAATCCCAAGCGTGCGGCAGCAGGCCTTTCGGGCTGGGAGACACCTACGGTCTACGACAATGTGGGCGACTTCCTCGGCACGGGATTCACTGAGAACACCAATTTCAACGTGTCGCAGAAGAAAGACAACCTCGACTATTCATTCGGCGTGAGCAACTCCTACCAGAAGGGTATTATCCCATCCACGGGTATGACCCGCTGGGGTGCGCGCGGACTTGTGGACTACACTATCGACAAGGAGTGGAAGACGGGTTTCTCGGTGAACTATTCGAGCAGCCGCATCACCGGCGCGCCGGGAGCCAACAGCGGTATCATGAATGTGGTTTACTCATGCCCGGCAGAGTATAACTTGAAGGGAATCCCCTACAATGTGCCCGGCGACCCAACGCAGCAGATTCTTTTCCGCTCCACGACGTTCAACAACCCGTATTGGTGGGCCGACAACGATGAGTTCTCGCAGCATAACAACCGCACTTACGGCAACGCCTACGCAGAGTATCACCCCGAGATCAACTGGGGCGACAATATGCAGCTTTGGTTCCGCGAGCAGGCCGGTCTCGACGTGTACACTTCCGACTACACCGATAGGGCAGAGGTCGGCTCGGCCTACAACAAAAAGGGCGAGATCTACAACTATGGTACACAGCAGAATGTGTTCAACAACCTGTTCACCATCAACTTCAACGCCAAATTAGGCGACGAGCAGCAGTGGGGCTTGGACGTGATACTCGGTAATGAAATCAATCACGAGAACATCCGCCGATGGGGCTACTATGGAAGCAACTTCCAGTATTATGGCTTCCCCACTATCTCCAACGCGACGGCCTACACTTCGTCGGAGTATGGCCGCAAGGAGCGCACCGTGGGATTCTTCGGCAGCGTCTCGGCATCATGGGCCGATCAGCTCTACCTTACTGTTACCGGACGTAACGACTACGTGTCGACCATGCCGCGCGGCTCTCGCAGCTTCTTCTATCCCTCAGTATCGCTCGGATGGGTGTTCACTCAGCTCAAGGAATTAAAGAGCATCAAGGATGTGCTCAGCTTCGGTAAGTTGCGCGCCTCGTTTGCTCAGGTAGGACAGGCCGGAACTTACTATAACAACTATTACTACACACCCTCATACGGCAGTGGAATGTATGCCTACACTCCTGTCACTTATCCTTTGCCTACCGGACAATCGACTTATGTGCCTATGTATGTGGTGTATGACCCGAACTTGAAGCCTCAGAACACGTCAAACTTCGAGATAGGAACCGAACTCGGCTTCTTCAACGGACGCTTGCGCTTTGACTATACGTTCAGCTATCAGAATGTAAAAGACCAAATTTTTGAGGTTCCTATCGACGGCTCGACCGGATATCAGTATATCCTCACCAATGCCGGAAAGATGGAGACTCAGGCGCATGAGCTCAGCATCAATGCCGCAATTCTCAGCGCGAAGGATTATTCGCTCGATCTCGGCGTGAATTTCACCCGCGTGTGGAACTATGTGAAGGAGCTTGCTCCCGGCGTGGAGTCGATTATGCTCGGCGGCTTCGTGGAGCCTCAGGTGCGCGCACAGGCAGGATGTACTTATCCCAACATCTACGGAAACGCATTCAAGCGTGATGAGAATGGCAATTTGCTCCTGCTCAACGGTCTGCCACAGGCAAGTGCCGACAGCCAAGATCTCGGAAGCTGCTCGCCCGACTTCAACATGGGTTTCACCCTCGGCGGACGCTACAAGCGAGTTTCTCTCTCCACTACCTGGGATTGGCAGAAGGGCGGTAAGATGTATCACGGAACCAACATGGTGATGAACTACTTCGGTGCGACGCAAGAGTCGCTCCCATATCATGAGGGCACTATGGTGGCCGAGGGTATTGACGAGGCTACAGGCCTGCCCAACGAGGTAGAGGTGTCGAAGCAGGTTTACTATATGTACTACTATGACGTGACTGAGGCCGGTATCTACGACACGAGCTTCCTTAAACTCCGCGACGTGACGCTGACCTACAATCTTCCGCGACTTGGAAAGTTCGACATATCGGTATTCGGTTTTGCTCGCAACGTGCTTATTTGGGCTAAGATGCCCAACTTCGACCCTGAGTCATCGCAAGGTAACGGCAACATGAGCGGCTACTTTGAGCGCTTCTCGGTGCCGAGCACCTCAAGTTTCGGTGGCGGTCTTAAAGTCACTTTCTAATTCATTCAGATGTCGAACTAAAAATAGATGATAATAAAGATATGAAAAAGATATATTCTTTAGCATTGATTGCGCTCCTGGCCACCTCATGCTCGGACGACACAATGGATAATATTAACAAGGACAATGCGAATCCGCCCGCAGATAAGGTGCCGGCCTATCTGCAAATTACCGACGCAATAATGTCGACAGGTTTCACCACCACCTCGGGAGCTTACGCATGGTATCTCTCGTCGATCACCGAGCAGGAGATTGGTAGCGGCAACAACCAGCTTATGAAGGTGGAGATGCGCAACGCCAATGAGCTTGCCGCCTCATCTACATATAATAACGAGTGGAACGGTACATACGGCAATCTTATGAACCTCAAGCAGATTATCGACAAGGTGAAGGAAGGCAGCGGTACTACCGATGAGGGGCAGCTCGACCTCCTCGGCATGGCTCAGGTGCTCACTGCCATAAACTATGGCGTGCTTACCGACCTTCATGGCGATATTCCTTGCTCCGAGGCTCTGCAAGGCCTTGACAATCTTCAGCCTAATCTCGATAAGCAAGAGGACGTGTATAAATATATTTTCGCTACTCTTGAGTCGGCAATAGACAACATTAGCAAGGCAAGAGAGGAAGAGATGGAGAATGTGGGTAGCCAGGATATATTATATGGCAACGACATGGAGCAGTGGCAGGCAGCCGCCAACGCCGTCATGGCACGCTACAAGTTGCACACCCTTTATCGCAATCCTGCCGTGCTCGACGAGGTGATAGATTATGCCAACAAGGCTGTGAACCTCGGGTTCAAGGGCATGTATATCACGACGTTCAATGGCATAACCTGCGACAATCCGTGGTCGGCATACGTGTGGAGCCGCTATTACACGGCGTGCAGCAGCACGGTGTATAAAATTATGGAGGCAACTTCCGATCCTCGTGCTGACGGATATTGTCTGTTCGACGTTGGCGAAGATGAGCCTGACTGGCAATATGTGGCATGTGACCCGGGTGATGAGGCTACGGCCAAAGAGTCGGCATGGCCTTTCTATCCGGTGTGGATCGACTACAGCCCGAGTGTTCAGGTTATGAGTGAGGCAGAGCTTTACTTTATACTCGCCGAGGCTTATATGCGCAAAGGTAACGTCGACGATGCTCACATGTATTTCAATGATGCTGTGCGTGCGGCTTTTGGCGATCTTGAGAACATTTATGGGGTGGATTTCGGTGCCGATGATTTCCTTGCACAGTGGAGTGAGGGCGTTACGCTCAGCGACATCATGGCACAGAAGTATGTATCGCAGATTCGCGACGAGCAGATTGAGACCTACAACGACTTGCGACGTTGCGCCGCTCTTGGCGAGGAGCATATCACTCTCACCAATCCCTATAACACCCAGAGCGGAATTAACCGTTGGCCGCTGCGTCTGCCTTACGGCAACAGCGGAGTAATCTCCAATAGCAACATCAAAGCCGCTTATGGCGATGGCTCCTACATATTCACCGAGAAGATTTGGCTCTATGGCGGCACCCGCTAATGCCCGAATCCTACACTCGATCAGACAAGTGTGAATAAACAAGACAGGCTTTGCTCTCACGAGTTAAGCCTGTCTTTGTTTTGAATAGAATCTGTATAGAAAAAGTATTATCCAATTGTTTGCAAATTTAATGCTTTTAATTGACAAATAAAATACCTATAACGAAGGTTTTTTTGTCTATTTGTCGCAAAAAATGTAGAATGTGGAAGTTTTTACATTTTATTTTGTAATTTTGTGTGTATTATAGATTTTCCCGCAGGGGGAAAATAATCTAAATAACTATAAAAGGAGAAATATGGCTTTTGAGAATGATTTATCGCGCATCGACAGCGAGTTCCTGAATAAGGTGGGGCGTGACACCCTCGATAATGAGGTGTGGATATTCGATGACTTCGACAGCGAGCGCCTGCGAGGGCTGCCAAAGAAGCTCGATATGCCAATATTTGCCCTTTGCCTGCAAGGCAGCGCGCGTATAAGCCTGAACCTTGCCGAGTACACAATAGGCAGGTGCAGCCTAATAGCGCTTATGCCCGACACCATTATCCGCGGCATCGATCCGAGTCCCGATGCGCGTGGCATCTTTCTCGGCTTGAGTCAGCCTTTCGTGGAGGAGATTCTGCCCAATATCCATGCTGTGTTACCGGTGGCCTTTGGGGCGCGGGTGCATCCTGTGGTGGGGATTTCCGACGCCGACTCGGCGTGTCTGCAAGACATTCACATGCTGCTGTGGAAGATTATCCGCACCGAGCAGGGACTGTGTAAGCGCCAGATGGTGCAGAATGTGATTCGAGCCATGCTCTATAAGCTCATAGATATCTATGTGAGCCGCAATGGCAAGGCGCTGAAGCGCTCGCGCAATGAGGAGATATTCTTCAGCTTTGCCCGGCTCGTGGAGTGTGACTACCGAATCGATCGCACGGTGCAATATTACGCCGACCGCCTGTGCATCACTCCCAAGCACCTTACCACGGTGGTGAAGAACGTGAGCGGACAGACGGCGAGCGACTGGATTACCGAATATGTGGTGCTTTCGGCTAAGGTGATGCTGCGCTCGTCGGAGATGACGATTCAGGAGATAGCGTCGGAGCTTAATTTCCCGAATCAGTCGTTCTTCGGCAAGTATTTCAAGCAGCATGCCGGCATGTCGCCCCAAGCCTACCGCAAGCAGGATGACCTTTAGACGTCACTTTTTGGCAAATAGCTTTTGCTTTAGCCATGTCCTCACGGGGATGTCGTAGAGCTTAAGGCATGCGTAGGCCATTGCCACTGCCACGATGAAAATCGACACGCTTACTGCCACATGCGTGGCAGCCGGAGCGTCTGGGTGCGAGTAAGCCCAAGCCATCTGCATGTATATGAGCGGATAGTGGGTTATATAGAGAGGGAATGAGATCTCGCCGAGGAAGCGGCAGATGCGCCCGGTGCGCTTGCCCATATCGCAGCTTCCTGCACCCATGGCTACGATAAGCGGGAATATGACGATTATGCACACGGCCTCATAGATGCCGTTGGTCCACTGAGTCTGCTCGGTCCCTACGAATGGCATGGCGAGTAGCACGGCAATCACGATGGCGCTGTTCACGAAGCCGTTTTTAGCCTTTATCACAAAACCTATGCGCGAGAGCAGCAATCCGGCAAAAAATGGGTAAAGCAGGCGTGAGAATCCCACATATAGCTGATTTGCTTCGATGCTCCAGCCTCCTATCACTGTATAGGCAAGTGCTTCTCGCCCGGCAAGAAGCCCGAATAGGTCGATATTCATGGTGAGCAGCACCGTGAGAATGGCAAAGAAGAACACGCACACCGCAAGTGCGATTTTGCCGAGCCTGCGTATCACGGTGGCATATAGCAAATTGGCGATATACTCAAACATCAGCGTCCAAGCCGGTCCGTTCAGCGAATAGCTCTCGGCCCATCCGCGAATGTCGAGGCATCCTCGGGTAGGAATAAGGAAGCATCCGAGCAGCATCACAAGGAGCATTGTGTACCATGGCGTGTCGCCGATTATGGGGAATGCGTCGCAGCTTCCGAAATAGTATAGAAGTCCGCCGATGATTGAGCCAATGAACAGCATGGGATGCAGGCGAATGAGTCGGCGCTTGGCAAATGTGCCGAGCGACATGCGGTCCCAACGGTCGTCGTAGGCATATCCTATTACAAATCCCGAAAGGACGAAGAAGAAGTCAACGGCAAGGTATCCGTGATTGATGATTTGGTTGATATGGCCTCCCGAATATGTCTCAAAAAGGTGAAAAGCCACTACCATCATAGCAGCCACACCACGCAGTCCGTCGAGCACCTCATATCGGGGCTTCGACTCAAGATAGGTTGTATGCGTCATTGAATTTTGATAATGTTAATAAGTAATCTCCTACAAAGTTACGGCAAATTTGCCATTAAACCAAATTCTGCTGATTTTAGGCATTTTTAAATTGCGAGGAGGGAATTAATTCGTTGGAAAGTTGCAGATTAGAGGAATAATTCGTAATATTGCAGAAAGAATACAACGACTAACGACACACTGCTATGAGATATCTTGACCCTAAGGCCGATTTGACGTTCAAGCGCGTTTTTGGAGAGCATAAGGATTTGGTAATCAGTCTGCTCAATGCCTTGTTGCCTCTCAGCGACGATGAGCTGATTGAGACTGTGGAGTATCTGCCAAGCGAGTTGGTGCCTGAGAATCCGTTGCGCAAATATAGTATTGTCGATGTGCGATGTCGTGACAACAAGGGTAGGCAGTTCATTGTGGAGATGCAGATGGTGTGGTCGCAGGAGTTCATGCAGCGTGTGATGTTTAATGCGGCAAAAGCCTATGTGCGTCAAGGTGGTAAGGCTATAAAATACAAGTATCTTGAGCCGGTGTACTCGCTGAATCTGGTGAACGACATTTTTGAGCCCGATTTGAAAGAATACTACCATTACTATCGCATGGTGCACGAGCTGCATAGCGATAAAGTGATAGAGGGACTGCATTTGGTGTTTGTGGAGCTGCCCAAATTCACGCCACACACCTACACTGAGAAAAAGATGCAGGCTCTGTGGCTCCGTTATCTGACTGAAATCTCCGAGACAACCCGAGAGGTGCCGGCGGAATTGATGAACGTGCCTGAAATCAGCAAAGCGGTATCGGTGCTTGAGGAGTCGGCTTACACTGAGGCCCAACTTCTTGGCTACGACAAATTTTGGGATATGATTAGCGTGGAGCGTGCTTTGGTTGACTCAGGCTTTGACAAAGGCCATAAGGCGGGACTGGAAGCGGGACTGGAAGCCGGCCGCAAGGAAGGAATTGAAGCCGGCCGCAAGGAAGGCATTGAAGCCGGCCGCAAGGAAGGCCTGAAAGCCGGTATTGAAGCCGGTAGAGAGGAGGGCCGAAGGGCTGAGAGGATAGAGATGGCCCGCAATTTGCGAAAGCTCAATGTGCCTGTCGACACTATTGTGGCAGCAACCGGCCTTTCTTCGGCTGAGATAGAGTCGTTGTAACCAAGATTTCCTTATTAGCCCTGAAGATTATGAAGGCGCATAGAATGGTGATGACTGTGATGATGGCTGTGGCAAGTGTCGTGGCATCATTGCACGGTATGGCAGAGTCAATTGAAAAGAAAATAGATGGTATAAAATATGAGCTGAACACAGAGTCGATGACGGCGAAAGTCATATCCGATTATTCTGATTTCATCTATAATATTACGGGTGTATATCTGTCATATAAGGGAAAAAAGTCCATTCACATTCCCTCGAGGGTGAAATATAAGGACAAGGATTATTGCGTTGTCGCTATCGGATTCCGTGCTTTTATGAATTGCGCCAGTTTGGAGTCCGTTTCATTTCCCGATTCACTGAAAGTAATAGAGGCCTATGCTTTTCAGGGCTGTAGCGGTATCAGGCAGATTGATTTTCCACCTGCCTTGACTTCAATAGGCTATAGCGCTTTTAAGGATTGTTCGATAACCGATATAGCTATTCATCCATCAATTGAAATAGAGTATGACGCCTTTGCCGGATGTCCGCTGGAAACGGCCAAGTTGCCTTTGAAATATGCCGGTGAGAGATGGCTCCACAACGTGCATAAGATTATCCCATTCTCTTGGTATGCCGAGCCAAAGATTAAGGAGGAAATAGCAAAGTGGCAGGCAAAGGCCGAGTTTGAGTCAACGGCGCAATGGAAACAGCGTGTCAACGAGCAGACGCGTGCTGCAAAGGTAAAGGAGCTTACTATTGCGGCAAAAAATGAGTTTATGAAAGAAATGATGCGATTGGACGAATACGATTACCGACGAAATAAAAGGCTTGGCACTTACGATGCCGACAACAATATTCTCCCGGTGGTTTTGCCTAATGGCACATTCTATTTCAATATCGATGCCGAGAATGCGGCGCAAATAAAGAATAATGAATACAGGGTGAAGCTGACACCTGAATTTGTAGTCACCGGAGATACATTGGCTCTGTCGTCGCTCACGTTGGAGTATAAGGGGCTGTCGTGGAAGCCGATGCGGTCGGTGGAAATTGTAGAGCAGGATTTGGCGCTTGATTTGCCGCCGCTCGAGATTGATCTCGGTGTAAGTCAAGGAGATGCTATGGCGGCTACTCAGACAACTATCCGCAAAGTGAGTCCAAAAGTGAGTATCGACGACGCTATCGACAAGCAGATTCCTGTCAACTCAGCCACTAATAAAGGAACTTTTGCGGTGGTGATAGGCAATGAGAACTATCAGCGGGTAAGCCAAGTGCCTTTTGCCGCCAATGATGCGAAGACGTTCGCACAATATTGCCACAAGACACTCGGAATACCACACAAGAACATCCGCAGCTACGTCGACGCGACTTTTGCCACACTGATATCGGCCATAGATGATATAAAGAGCATTGTTGCGGCATATAATGGTGACGTCGATGTGATTTTCTATTATGCCGGACACGGCATCCCTAATGAGCGAAGTGGTGATGCCTATCTGTTGCCAATCGATACCGACGGCCGCAATACGGCGGTGTGCTATTCGCTCGGCAAGCTCTATGAGGAGCTCGGAGGAATGGGTGCGAAATCGGTGACGGTGTTTCTCGACGCCTGCTTCAGTGGTGCCGAGCGAGGAAGTGGAATGCTCGCATCGGCGAGGGGTGTTGCCATCAAGCCGCGTTCTGCCGCTCTTCAGGGGAATATGGTGGTGTTTTCGGCAGCATCGGGCGACGAGACAGCGTATCCCTACGATGAGAAGGGTCATGGGTTGTTCACATACTATCTGCTTAGAAAACTTCAGGAAACGAAGGGCGATGCGACGCTTGGCGAGCTCGGGCGGTATGTCGTGGAGGAAGTCCGCCGGGAGTCGGTCGTGAGCAACGGCAAGTCACAGACTCCCACTGTCAGCACTTCCGACACAATGACTTTCACATGGCTTGCTAAAAAGTTGAGGTGATGCCTGTTGTCAAGGAGGGGGATTGCATGATTTTGTGGCTTAATCCGGCAAGAGAATATCAAATCGGTGGGCTGACCTTCATGGTTGCCCACCGGTTTTTAATACCACATTGATAACTATTCGAGCGAGCGCGGATTATTTGTTCATAAACATTGCATAGATGGCGTAGGCGAAAGCTCCGAGTTTCAGAGCAGTGTCGGCAAGGTAGGCTATTGTGGCAGCTGTGGCGCTCTTTGCACCAAGTGCAACACTTTTCTGCCTGATGCTCTCAACCAAAAATGCGAAGAGAAACGGCAAGACGATAAATCCTACGATTATGACCATGATAATGGTTGCGTTATCGGCTTTGTTGCTACCTGCACCTGCCATCAATATGAGTCCGATAAGAGAGGCTATAGTAGTGGCTACGCTTGCCTTTTTGCTGTATTCCTGCATCTTCTTTACTATGCGAGTAATCACTTTCGACAGAATGAATGCGACTATGGCAATTGCCGCTACAATAGCTACAGCTCCCCATCCCGGACCGGTCTCAAATCCAATTTGCGCAACGAGAATACCGATAAATAGTAGCATCGGACCGGGTATCTTATTGATGAAGCAACTTATGAATCCAAGTGCGAGCAAAATTCCTATCAAAATCCAAATTAAAATGTCGAGCATATCTATTTTCGTTTTAAGGTTATACTTTAATTATTTTTTAGTTTGTTTATCTTGTTTTGCTTAGTTCGTTGGCGGCATCAGCGGCCTTTGCTGCTGCGCCTGCCATTGCGCCAACTGCCTCGGCAGCTTTGCCAAGCGACTCTATTTGCTCTCCGAGTTCATCAAGTTCGCTTCCCGGCTTTCCGGCGCGCCTATTGTTCTCGAGCTTGCTGGTGAGGCGGAATCTTTTTGCTTTAAGCACAACGCTTTCTTTCTCGTAAGTAGAGAACGTAATGGTAGTTTTGTCACCGTCCTCAAGAGTGAGGAGTTTGTCGATGTCATCATAGTTCCCAAGGCTTACTCTGGCAGTGAAAATAACATCATCGTTTTCATCAAGAAATTCAGCTTCGATGTCGCCCACATATTTTTTGCCTGCATCGTGCGAGCCGGCGATTTCGTCGAAGTTCACTGAGGGTTTTGAGTCGTTTCGGGTCATTGCAATGCTCATTTTTACTTCTTTGTCTCCTCCCCAGCCGTCTTCAATTTTAATGGTGTACTGTTTGTCATCAAAATTGAAAGCCTTGCCGAATTTCCCTCCAATCTTGGTGCTCTCGGGGCTCACTTTGATAGTGCCGTCGTCGATGGCTTCGGTTTCGGTCGATTCTGAATTTGATTCAGAGCTCGAGCTGCCGCCACAGGCGGTGAGCAATGCCGTGCAGCATAGTGCACTAAGCATGATGTTGAAAGTTTTCTTTAACATGATAATTTTGTTTTAAAGATTATTAATTAAATTAGATTTGTTTTGTTTCTTTGTGCAAAGGAATGTAAAAAGAACGTGATGTAAATGGTCCATTTTAGTCCATTTATTCAATGCGCTTAATTTTATTTTGCAACCGTAATCATTCCTGTGCAAAAGTAAACATAAATTAGTATTTTGCCCACCCCCGAGTTAAACGGTGTTAATTGGTGGTTTTTTGCCCGAAAAACGACTTTGGTTTACAATTTTTTGTAATTTTGGGGATAAATTGATGAATTTATGGATAGGAGAGATGATACTTCGGCATCGGGATTTATTGAGTCGGGATATGAGGGCGTGAGTGCCACATTTACCGATGTCGAGATATTGCGTACTTCGGAGTTCAATATCCTTGCACGTGCCAAGCGCTACGG
The DNA here is from genome assembly GCA_051878575.1 of Muribaculaceae bacterium. Taxonomy (GTDB): domain Bacteria; phylum Bacteroidota; class Bacteroidia; order Bacteroidales; family Muribaculaceae; genus CALZFJ01. The sequence goes on from JBJEKJ010000099.1 coordinate 62,830, forward strand.
CAAGTGGTGGATGCTCAAAGGTCTTAATCCTGATGCGGAAGGTAGCGTCGTTCATAGTCGCATGCTGCATAAGGAGTTTGATATGCTTATGTCGTTGAGCCATAATTCGGTGGTGCAGGCAGTGTCGCTTGAGCCGGTGCAAGGGCTTGGAATGTGCATAGTGATGGAATATGTGGAGGGAGTGACGCTCAATGAGTGGGCGGAGACCCACACTCTGCGAACTGATCGCATGCGCATTGTATCGGAGCTTCTTGAGGCCGTGAGCTATATTCACTCATGCGGCATAGCGCACCGCGACCTCAAGCCTGCCAACATTATGGTTGCCACCAATGGCGGGACGCTGAAGATTATCGACTTCGGGCTTGCCGACAGCGACCGTGATGCCATACTCAAGCAGCCTGCCGGCACACGCCGCTATATGTCGCCTGAACAGGCTTCTGTAGCTGAGGCCGATGTGCGCAACGATATATTCAGCATTGGTGTGATTCTGCAAAACATTATTCCGTGGAGAAGATACGGCCATATTATGCGGCGATGCCTGTTGCCGATTGATGCCCGGTATCAGAGTGTGTCTGAATTGCAGGCTGCATTCGCTCACTTGGAGCGCATGAGGCGCGTATTCAGTAAGGTGGGCTATGTCACGTTGCTGCTTGCTGTGGCAACCGTGGCATGGTTTGGCAACAAAGGTGGAGCAGATAGCGCATCGGCAGAGATGATCGACTCGCTGCATGCGGTGGTGGCCGCCGCAAGAGCAAACATTGATTCGGTTAAAGCCCATTCTGCCGCAAAAATCGATTCCTTGCAGAGTGTGCTTACGGGAACTAAGTCGGGCCTGAAGGCGATACAGGACCGCGACAGCACCATTAATGCTCGTGCCGATGCTTTCCGACGAATATATGAAACCGGCTATGCCGCCCTTGAGAAGTGCTGGCAACGTGATTTGATGCACTATGATGCTACTGCCACCGTCGACGACAGGGTGATGTATGTACTCGCTATGTACGAGCACTTGCAGCAGACCGCCAAACAATATGTGAGCCGCCACAGTGCGGGATTGTCGAAAGATGCCGTGGGGTTGCTTGCTGAGTTGATGCAAAACCGAATAGTGTTTCACTACTATCCGCAGGGTAATGCTATGACGGAAAATTATTAAAGACTTACCTGCTCTTTTTATTCCGGAAATTGATAAGATGGAAACCGTAAAGACAATTGAGAATCTTAGAAATGAGATAGAAACCGCAATTCACCGTCGCCTTGCCACACCGAAAGATTTCGATGCGCTGCGAGAGATGATTTTCTCGCGACTTCACATTCTTGTGAGTTCTACCACGCTGAAGCGAATATGGGGCTATATCGACGATAATGTGTGTACGCGGCGAAGCACGCTCGACATACTTGCCCGATACATTGGCTATGCCGATTTCGATGCCTACGAAAATGGCACGGTGGGCGATGCGGCTGAGTTGCCGAGCAATCCCGTTATGGCGCGTCGCATCGACGTGGACGAGCAGCTTCAGCCCGGAGATATGATTCGTCTGACATGGCAGCCGGGGCGCGTGTGCGATGTGGCCTATCGCGGCAACCGGGCGTTTTGTGTCGTTGCGTCGCAGTGTACGCGACTTAAGGCCGGCGACACCTTCAAGTGCAGCCTTATGATTGAGGATGAGCCGCTATATATCGACATGTTGGTCACTGCCGATTCGGCTGCTCCCATAGCCTATGTGTGCGGAAAGAAGTCGGGCATACACTTCGAGCCTATTCAGGCATCAGATGATTCGATGTGATGCTTGCCCATATTGAGAGTTGGTGGGTAATCGCAATGAGTCACGATTGAAAAACGTAGAGCGGTCGGGGGTGGATAAGGTGGAGTCGGATGCTAATTTATTTCATGCGTACAAAAAAATATTTTATATTTGCAACAGTAATCCCGACGACGGGATTATAAAGTGATATTTAGGTTTTTAGCGGTGTCGCCGATGTGGGCGCCGGGTTGGAAACGGACATTACAAACATAAAATTCATTTACTATGATTCGACGAATTTTTCTATTTGTTGTGGCTGCGGCTATGCTGTCGGGCATTGCCGCAAAGGCCTCGGCTGTGGCGTGGGAGAGAACCGATTTCCGCGATGAGACGATTTACTTTGCCATGACCACGCGCTTCTATGATGGCGACCCCAAGAACAATGTGTGCGGATGGGACCGCCAGAACGTGCAGATTGCCAACAACGACCCCGATTGGCGAGGCGATTTCAAGGGGCTTATCGAGAAGCTCGATTACATCAAGGCTCTCGGATTTACTGCCATCTGGATTACTCCGGTGGTGCAGAATGCTTCGGGAACCGACTTTCACGGCTATCATGCCATGGATATGAGCAGCGTGGATTTGCGCTACGAGAGCCATAAGGAGTGGGGCTCGGAGGAGGATGTGACCTTTCAGAGCCTTATTGATGCTGCTCACGCCAAGGGCATGAAAATTGTGCTCGACATTGTGCTGAACCACACGGGCAACTTCGGTGAGGCTAATCTTAACCCGCTTTTCACCCGAAGCCGCAATATAAAGGACCAGGCTTCGATTTCGGCAGCGATTATTCCCAATTACGATCGTCTGCCAAGCAATTACAATGAGCTGTCGGGGACGCAGCAATATCAGGAGAGATTCAAATACTTCAAGAATCCTCAGTATGACGTCCACAACTACTATCACCATTACGGAACCGGATGGAACTGGGATTATCCGAGCCGTTGGTGGGGACAGATTGCCGGCGACTGCGTAGACCTTAACACCGAGAACGACGCCGTGGCAGAGTATTTGGTGCAGTGCTATGGCGAGTTTATCAAGATGGGCGTCGACGGTTTCCGCATCGACACCACAGGGCACATCGCTCGGCTCACATTCAATAAGCAATTCATTCCACAGCTGCTTGCCATCGGTGAGCAATACAAGGGAAAGCGTCTTAACGGTTGTCCGTTCTTTATGTTCGGCGAGTGCTGCGCGCGCTTCAGCGAGGTGACCTACCGTGGCCAGGCCAACCTGTCGAGCTATTTCTACACATGGAAGTCGCCCGAATCGCTTCTCGACCATTACGATGGCTCGCAGGAATACTGGGACACGCAGTCGCTTCCTGAGGGTCACGACAGCCCCGTAGGGCCTATGGAGCTTTGTGAGCAGGAGACGGAGTTCGGCCACACAAGCGACAATGTGCTTATGAAGGGCGGCGCATGGCATGAGCCCGACTATAGCGAGGCGTCGGGATTCAGCATCATCGACTTCCCCATGCACTACAATTTCAATAATGCCGCCGCGGCTGTGAATATCGCAAAGAGCGGCGACAAATACTACAACGATGCATCTTACAACGTGGTCTACGTCGACTCTCACGACTATTGCCCGGGTCCCAACGATGGCACGCGCTTCAATGGCGGCACGCAGCAGTGGGCTGAGAACCTGTCGCTGATGTTCACTTTCCGTGGCATTCCGTGCATATACTACGGGTCGGAGGTGGAGTTCAAGAAAGGCTGTAAGGTAGATGCCGGAGGCACCGACCTGCCGGTGAAGCAGTCGGGACGAGCCTATTTCGGCAATTACCTCGAGGGTGAGGTCGCAGCCACCGATTTTGGCGAGTATGAGGCATCGGGCAATGTCGCTCTTACGCTAAATGCCGACTTGGCGCAGCACATAATCCGGCTGAACAAAATCCGTGCAGCAGTGCCGGCGTTGCGCAAGGGCCAGTATACTTTCGACGGTTGCTCGGCTTCGGGCGGATATGCCTTCAAGCGGGCATGGAAGGATAGCTATGCCCTTGTGGCTATCAATGGCGGCGCTACGTTCAGCGGCGTTCCGGCGGGAAACTACGTCGACTTGGTGACGGGCGCGAGCTATACCCCCGCAAGTGGTAAAATCACCGTCGCGGCACCTGCCGGGAAGGGGCAGCTCCGCGTGCTCGTGAAAGACTGGCAAGGCGGCAAGGTGGGCGACGATGGCAAGTTCATTTATGCCAATTCGCCTGAGGCCCATGGTGGCGACGTGACATTCGATGACCCCGGGACCACCGAATACTATACCGCCGATGACGCAGTGGGACAGCCTGAGGTGAAATTCTCGCCCGAAGGCGGCAATTTCACTACTGCCACAATCACCGTCACCGCGACGCTGAATGATGTGGCCGTGAGCGGCTGGTATCGCATTGGTGAAGGTGGGGAAAAGACCACTTTCTACGACACCGCCACATTCACCATCGGAGAGAATATGGCTTATGGCGAGACCGTCGTCGTGCTTTATGGCGCCTTTGATGCTTCGGGCAAGGAATTTACAGGAAAGGTTACATATAAAAAGGTCGATCCTAATGCCACCATCACCGTGTATGTGAAATCGCCCATTCAGCCATATCTCTATGCGTGGAGCACGGCCACAGGCTCGCTTGAGAAGCTTACGGGAGATTGGCCGGGTGTCAGGCTGACGGACAAAACCATAGTGGGCGGTGAGGAATTCTACTATCACACGTTCTCCGACGTGTCGATTATCAATATAATCTTCCACAACGGCAGTGGGGCGCAGACGTCTGACATTACCGGCATCACCGGAGACGTGTACTATGAGTACGATGGCTTGAGGCAGGCAAATTTATCGGGAGTTGAAGAGGTCACAGTCACCGAGAGCCGCACTCTTGAGGTCTACACCATCGATGGCCGTGCCATCCGCTCGGTGGAGTCGCTCAGCGAGCTACAGCGAGGTGTATATATCGTCAATCGTCGCAAAGTGGTGATTTTGTAGCCGTGTGCTGAGCTAAAAGCGTATGGCTCAGGCTGCGATGAGCCTTTTTTGCCGAATTTTTTGCTTCATGCAGATAAATTTGGCGAAAAAATTGGCCGAAATTTGCGTAGAATGTTGAAATTGTGTAAATTTGCGACCGTTTTAGCGCCAATCGGGGCTTTGTGTGGCTGCGAATGTCGATAAAACGGTTAAGTTTACTCAACTGAGAGGAGGTTATCGATTATAACAAGAAAAGACTTAAAAATTTAAATATCAGACAATTGCAAGGCGGTTTACCTGCATCCCGTCAAGCACTGCCCGCTGATGGCTATCGATTGCTGATGCCATTGCGGTCGGTATCCATCAATATGCGGAAAACATAAAACAAGAAATTAATAAACAAAAAATACAATTACAAAGAATTATGATTATCGTACAAGTAAAAGAAGGCGAGAATATCGAAAGAGCTCTTAAAAAATTCAAAAGAAAATTCGAGAAGACCGGTGTGGTAAAAGAACTCCGCTCACGTCAAGCATTTGAGAAACCGTCGGTTACAAACCGCAAGAAGATGATGAAGGCTGTCTATGTGCAGCAGTTGCGCCGCAACGAGGAGTAATTTTCCGGTAAAATAATTTGCATATCTGAAATCTTTTGCATAAATTCGTAGCAAGGAACTTTAAAAGTACTGAGCTACTATGCTAATCGAGGATTTCTTAAAATATCTACGGTATGAGTTGAATCTTTCAGCTTATACCGTTTTGTGTTATAAGAACGACCTCGGTCAGTTTGTCGGCTTTCTCACCGCGGGGAAGGAGGAGCTTGACGCTGCAAGCGTGTCGGCCGCCGACGTCAGGGCGTGGGTAGCCCGGCTGTCGAGGGATGGCATAGCGGCACGCTCCATCAGACGCAAGATTCAGGCCCTTAGGGCATTCTATAAGTATCTTATGCGCCGTGGCGTGGTGGCTGAGAGTCCTGCCGCCGATGTGGAACTTGCCAAAGTGCGCAGGCGCCTGCCGTCGGTGGTGCGTGAGCAGAATATGAACAGTCTGCTCGACGAGGAGATTGATGACTCCGACTTTGATGCCGTGCGCGACAAGCTCGTGGTGATGATGTTCTACGAGACCGGAATACGCCGAGCCGAGCTTATCGGGCTCAAGGACGTGGACGTGTCGGTGGAAGCCAGGGAGCTGAAAGTGCTCGGAAAGCGCGACAAGGAGCGTATAGTGCCTTTCGGCGACGAGCTGGCTGAGTGGATAGCCCGCTATCGCAATTTGCGCGACGCCGTGGTGGGGGAGATCGAGGGCGGCAGTTTCTTCGTCAGGAGCGATGGCGAGCCGCTCTATCCGATGCTTGTGCACAGGCTCGTGCGCGAGAAGCTCGATGCGGCGGGAGGCTCGTCGAGGCGCAGTCCGCATGTGTTGAGGCACACATTCGCCTCGGCCATGCTCAATGGCGGAGCCGAGCTCAGTAGTGTAAAGGAGTTGCTCGGACATGAATCGCTTGCGGCAACGCAAGTGTACACACATATAACTTTTGGAGATTTAAAATCTAATTATGAACACGCCCATCCGAGGGCATTAAAAAAAGGAGGAAGATATGGAAGTTAGAATTAAGGACATTCATTTCGACGCAACCGCAAAATTGGAGGAGTTTATCAACAAGAAAGCGCAGAAATTGGCGCGTCGACACGAGGAGGTGACAGCAATGGATGTGACCCTCAAAGTGGTGAAACCTGAGACTTCTAATAACAAGGAAGCAGGAGTGAAACTCACTATACCAAATAAGGAGGCTCTTTTTGCCTCAAAAATAGCCGACACCTTCGAGGAGGCAGTGGATTTGTGCTTGGATGCGCTCGCTCGCCAGCTCGACAAGGCGTCGAAAGACAAGTAGCGGCACTCTCGCGGCCACGGCATGCGGCTGCGAGGCGATGATAATGCGGGAGTCGATGCCACCGAGCGCGGCTCCCGCTCTTTTTGCCGGGAGGCGCCACATAATATATAGGTTGGGGCGGGCTATGGCAAATTGTGGCGTGTGATGTGTCCGATGCTGCGCCAAACCGCTTGATTCGGGGATTATTATTGGGAAAAATCGAGAATATGTAACTTTAGCACAAAAAAAGATTGAGGATTTTTTGGTATATAAAAAAATATGCTTAACTTTGCACCGCTTTAAGCTCGCAAGCCTGCTTGTGAGGGAAAAGGAACGCCTCTTTAGCTCAGTTGGCCAGAGCACGTGATTTGTAATCTCGGGGTCGTTGGTTCGAATCCGACAAGAGGCTCAGAAAAAAACGAGGGTGGTTACCAGAGTGGCCAAATGGGACTGACTGTAACTCAGTTGTCTTTCGACTTCGGTGGTTCGAATCCATCACCACCCACAAAACAATGCGGAAGTAGCTCAGTTGATAGAGCATCAGCCTTCCAAGCTGAGGGTCGCGAGTTTGAGCCTCGTCTTCCGCTCAAAGAAATTAATGCCTGTGTAGCTCAGAGGTAGAGCACTTCCTTGGTAAGGAAGAGGTCGCGGGTTCAATTCCCGCCACCGGCTCAAATGCTTCGCAAGAAGCGAGAAAGGAAAAATATATAACGAGAAAGTTAATCATTAAAATCAAAAATAACTAAAGTTATGGCAAAAGAGAAATTCGAAAGAACCAAACCGCATGTTAACATCGGTACAATTGGTCACGTTGACCACGGTAAAACTACTTTGACCGCTGCTATCACAACAGTATTGGCAAAGCAGGGTCTTTCTGAGCTGCGTTCGTTCGATTCTATCGACAACGCTCCTGAGGAGAAAGAGCGTGGTATCACTATCAATACTGCACACGTTGAGTATGAGACTGCAAACCGCCACTATGCACACGTTGACTGTCCGGGACACGCCGACTATGTGAAGAACATGGTAACTGGTGCTGCTCAGATGGACGGTGCTATCATCGTAGTTGCTGCTACCGACGGTCCGATGCCTCAGACTCGTGAGCACATCCTTTTGGCTCGTCAGGTGAACGTACCGCGTCTTGTCGTATTCTTGAACAAGTGCGATATGGTCGACGATGAGGAGATGTTCGACCTTGTAGAGATGGAGATGCGCGATTTGCTCGCACAATATGAGTATGATGGCGACAACACTCCTATTATCCGCGGTTCTGCACTTGGCGCATTGAATGGTGAGCCACAGTGGGAGGCTAAGGTTATGGAGCTTATGGAGGCTGTTGACAATTGGATTCCGCTTCCTCCGCGCGACATCGACAAACCTTTCTTGATGCCTGTTGAGGACGTGTTCTCAATCACCGGCCGTGGTACTGTAGCAACAGGACGTATCGAGACCGGTATCGTTAAGGTAGGTGATGAGGTTCAAATCATGGGACTTGGCGCTGACAAGAAGTCGGTTGTTACAGGTGTTGAGATGTTCCGTAAGATTCTTGACGAGGGCGAGGCTGGTGATAACGTAGGTCTTCTTCTCCGTGGTATCGACAAGAACGAAATCAAGCGTGGTATGGTGCTTTGCCACCCGGGAGTTGTTAAACCTCACTCTGAGTTCAAGGCTTCAGTTTACGTATTGAAGAAAGAGGAAGGTGGACGTCACACTCCGTTCCACAATCACTATCGTCCGCAGTTCTACATCCGTACACTCGATGTTACCGGTGAGATTACTCTTCCGGAAGGCGTAGAGATGGTGATGCCTGGTGACCACGTGGAGATCATCGTTAAGCTCATCACTCCGGTAGCTTGCGACAAGGGTCTTCGCTTCGCAATCCGCGAGGGTGGCCGCACAGTAGGTTCAGGTCAAATCACTGAGATTCTTGACTAATACTCGGGAATCTTAATCGATAAGATTTAATCACCGGTTGTGGTGGAAGCAATGAAGCTGCAACCGGTTAATTACGGGAATAGCTCAGTCGGTAGAGCACTGGTCTCCAAAACCAGGTGTCGGGAGTTCGAGCCTCTCTTCCCGTGCTAATTAATGTAATTTAGAAAATGAAAATACTTAAGGATATCGAGGATTCTTATAACGAATTAGTTTATAAGGTTTCTTGGCCAACCAAGAGTCAGCTTGCAAATAGCAGCGTGGTTGTTATGGTAGCTTCCATCGTAATAGCCATAATGATATTTGTCATGGACGAGGTTGTAGACGCCCTAATGCACCTGATTTATGGCATTTCGCTGTAAGTCGTCGAAATCATTAACTTTAAGGTAGAATATCAATGTCAGAAGTAAAGAAAAGATGGTATGTTCTCCGTGCCATTTCAGGCAAGGAGGCAAAAGTTAAGGAGGTGCTTGATGCAGCTATTAAGAACACCGATCTTGGAAAGTACGTATCTCAGGTGTTGATACCTACTGAGAAGGTCTACACTACCCGTAACGGAAAAAAGGTTATCAAGGAGAGAAACCTTTATTCCGGCTATGTTTTTGTCGAGGCTGAACTCACCGGTGAGGTGATACACGAATTGCGGAACACTACCAATGTGATCGACTTTCTTCACGGAAAGGAGAAAACTGCGCTCCCCGAGCCGATACGCGAGGATGAGGTGTCGAGAATGCTCGGAGTCGCCGATGCTCAGATTGAGGGCGACGACGATGTGCTTAACGACTTCATCGTGGGCGAGAGCGTGAAAGTGAACTTCGGGCCATTCAGTGGCTTTACGGGAGAGATCGAGGAGGTGAATCGCGAGAAGCGTAAGCTCAAGGTGATGGTAAAGGTGTTCGGACGAAAGACTCCTCTTGAGTTGGATAATTCCCAAGTAGAGCGAGAGTGACGTCGTGCTTGTGGTTGCGCACTTGTGCGATGATTCTCGGTGAATAACAAAAAACAAAAAACAGTTTTAAGAAATGGCTAAAGAAATTGCTGGACAGATTAAATTGCAGATTAAGGGTGGAGCAGCAAATCCTTCACCACCAGTAGGACCTGCCTTAGGTTCTAAGGGTATTAACATCATGGAATTTTGTAAGCAATTCAATGCCCGCACTCAAGACAAGGCTGGCAAGGTTCTTCCGGTAGTAATCACTTACTATACCGACAAGAGCTTTGACTTCGTTGTGAAGACTCCTCCGGTGGCTATTCAGCTGCTTGAGGCCTCCAAGCAAAAGAGCGGTTCGGCACAGCCTAACCGCAAGAAGGTGGCTGAGTTGACTTGGGAGCAGGTAAAGACTATTGCAGAAGACAAAATGCCTGATTTGAACTGTTTTACTTTAGATTCGGCTATGCGTATGGTTGCCGGAACAGCGAGAAGTATGGGTATCACTGTAAAGGGTTCGTTCCCTGAAAACATTTAAAAACTTCAATTGACATGGGTAAACTTACAAAAAATCAGAAGTTAGTAAACGCAAAGATTGAAGCGGGGAAAAGTTACACTCTTAAGGAAGCTGCAGCGTTAGTAAAGGAAATCACTTTCACTAAGTTTGACGCTTCGGTTGATATCGATGTACGTTTGGGTGTTGACCCTCGCAAGGCAAATCAGATGGTTCGTGGCGTTGTTTCGTTGCCTAACGGAACCGGAAAGCAGGTGCGCGTGTTGTGCCTCTGCAATCCCGACGTAGCTGCCGCTGCCACTGAGGCCGGTGCCGACTATGTAGGTCTTGACGAGTACATTGAGAAAATCAAGGGCGGCTGGACTGACGTAGACGTAATAATCACGCAGCCTGCAATCATGGGTAAGATCGGTGCTCTGGGTCGTATTCTTGGTCCGCGTGGCCTGATGCCTAACCCCAAGAGCGGCACTGTGACCATGGATGTCGCAAAGGCTGTGAAAGAAGTAAAGCAAGGTAAAATCGACTTTAAGGTCGACAAAGGTGGAATCGTACACACTTCAATTGGTAAAGTTTCATTTGCTCCCGAGGCAATCAAGGAGAATGCCAAGGAGTTTATCAACACTTTGATTAAATTGAAACCGGCAACTGCGAAGGGTACTTATATTAAGAGCATTTATCTTTCAAGTACAATGAGTCCAGGTATCAAGATTGATACTAAATCAATTGACGAATAATTAAAAGATTTAAGACAATGAGAAAGGAAGATAAACTTACTATAATAGAAGAAATAGCTAATACTCTCAAAGAGTACAGCTGTGTGTATCTTGCAGAGACCAACGGCCTTGATGCCGAGAAGACGAGCGCGCTGCGCCGCGAGTGCTTCAAGAATGGCGTGAAACTGGTAGCAGTGAAGAACACCCTCTTGAAGAAAGCCATGGAGCAGAGCGACGTTGACTACTCGGGTCTTTATCCGGCTTTGAAAGGCTCCACTTCACTGATGCTGAGCAACACAGGCAATGCTCCCGCCAAGTTGATCAAGGGCTTCGTGAAGAAGGGCGATGTTCTCCCAGCCTTGAAGGCTGCTTACGTTGAGGAAACCGTATATCTTGGTGCTGATCAGCTCGACTTCCTTGCAAGCCTCAAGAGCAAGAACGAACTTATCGCAGATGTTGTTGCACTCTTGCAATCGCCTGCTAAGAACGTCATCTCGGCTTTGCAGTCGTCAGGAAACAAGTTGCATGGTATCCTTGAGACTCTATCAAAAAAAGAAGATTAATAAAATAAAAAATAAACAATTAAATCATATAAAAAATGGCAGATTTGAAAGCTTTTGCAGAACAATTAGTTAACCTTTCGGTAAAGGAAGTAAACGAACTTGCTCAAATTTTGAAAGAAGAGTACGGTATTGAACCTGCTGCTGCAGCTGTTGCTGTTGCTGCTGGTCCTGTTGCCGGTGCAGCAGCTGCTGAGGAGAAGACTTCTTTCGACGTAGTATTGAAGAGCGCAGGTGCAAGCAAGCTTGCAGTTGTTAAACTTGTAAAGGAACTTACCGGTCTTGGCTTGAAAGAGGCTAAGGAGATGGTTGACGGTGCACCCAACACTGTTAAGGAGGGTCTCTCCAAGGCTGACGCTGAGGGCTTGAAGAAGCAACTCGAAGAAGCTGGAGCTGAAGTTGAACTTAAATAATATTGCCTGAATTTCAGGTGATTAGGTTAAGAATCTTCTCACAAGACGATTCTTAACCTTTTTGTGTTATAATTAAAATTTGAGTTCACTTAATTTATTTTTCAATGTCAGTTACTAAACAAACTCGCGTTAATTTCGCATCCGTAAAAAATCCGCTACCATATCCCGATTTTTTGGAGGTGCAATTAAAGTCATTCAGAGATTTTCTGCAATTAGATACTCCAACTGAGAAAAGAAAAAACGAGGGACTCTATAAAGTGTTTGCCGAGAATTTCCCGATTGCGGACACTCGCAACAACTTTGTATTGGAATTCCTTGATTATTACATCGATCCACCGCGTTATACTATTGAGGAATGCCTTGAGCGTGGCTTGACCTATAGCGTGCCACTGAAGGCGAAAATGAAATTGTATTGTACCGATCCCGATCATGAGGATTTCGCTACCGTAGTTCAGGATGTGTATCTTGGACCGATTCCGTATATGACAGACAAAGGTACGTTTGTTATTAATGGTGCTGAGCGCGTGGTGGTTTCGCAGCTGCACCGTTCGCCGGGCGTCTTCTTCGGACAGAGCACCCATGCCAACGGAACCAAGCTGTATTCGGCTCGTATCATCCCATTCCGCGGATCGTGGATTGAGTTTGCCACCGATATAAACAATGTGATGTATGCCTACATCGACCGTAAGAAGAAGTTGCCCGTGACTACGCTGTTGCGCGCCATCGGTCTTGAGAGCGATAAGGACATCATTGAAATTTTCGGTCTTGCCGAGGAACTCAAAGTTAATAAGACCAACTTGAAGAAGGCCGTAGGCCGCAAGCTGGCAGCCCGTGTGCTTAAGA
>JBJEKJ010000100.1:0-23536 GCA_051878575.1 Muribaculaceae bacterium
ACTCTTTTCCACTCACAAAGACAGTCTCGGCCTTAACTTTCTTAGAGGAAATTTAATAACTAATTGCGATATTTCCCTCCCATTTGGCGAATTTTCTTTTCTCCGTTGCCATTCCATCGTCGTGTTAAGCGGGAAGGGGCAGCGTGGCATCATCTGCCTGCCGCCCCTTCTCTCGGGTAAATGTATGAAATATAGAATGATGGTGGTAGTGCGGTGTTTGCCCGAGGACTCAGCCGGGATTGCTGCTCTTAAGCTGCTCCACATAGTTGTCGATGCGCTGCATTTCGGCCGGAATGTCAATGTTCTGCGGGCAATGATGCTTGCACTGTCCGCAGCCGATGCAATGGTCGGCCCGGCGCAGGCGTGGCACGCTGCGGTCGTAGCCGATGAGGAATGCCCTGCGGGCCCGGCGGTAGTTTTCGTCTTGCGACGATGCCGGAACATTGCCCTCGTTGATGCACTTGTTGTAGTGTGCGAAGACGCCGGGTATGTCGATTCCGTAAGGGCATGGCATGCAATACTGGCATGCGGTGCAGGGCACCGACGGGAATTTGAGCATCGACTGTGCCGTGCTCTCAAGCAGGTCGAGCTCCTCGGCCGTGCAGGGGACGAGCGGCGAGTAGGTGCGTATGTTGTCCTGCAAGTGCTCCATATAGGTCATTCCGCTCAGCACGGTGAGTACGCGGGGGAATGTCGCGGCAAATCGGAATGCCCACGATGCCACGCTGTCCTGCGGACGGCGCTGCTTGAGGCGCGCGTTAAGGAAGTCGGAAAGTGCGGCAAGGCGTCCGCCGAGCAGCGGCTCCATCACCACTACGGGAATAGCCCGCTTGTCGAGTTCCTCATATAGGTACTCGGCATTGAAATTAAATCCCGAGGCGTGCCTGTAGTCCACATAGTTGAGTTGAATCTGCACAAAATCCCAGTGAAACTCGTCGTGCCTCGACAGCAGGTAGTCGAAGGCCCTGATGTCGCCGTGATATGAGAATCCGAGGTTGCGAATGCGGCCTGCCTCTCGCTCTTTCAGCAGGAACTCTATCAGATGGCAGTCGAAAAATCGCTCCATTAGAGTCGGGAGGCCTTCTCCGGTACCTACAATGTGCAGCAGGTAGTAGTCGATATAGTCGGTCTGCAAGTCGCGCAGTGAGTTGCGGTACATCTCCACCGATGCGTCGTACATCTCTTTTGGCGAGAGCCCTTTTCCGGCAATGCGGTGGTTCGACATCTTTGTGGCGATGAAGTAGGAGTCGCGCGGATGCCGCTTCAGAGCTATTCCGGTAGCTTTTTCCGATAAACCGCGGCAATAGGGTGGAGCAGTGTCGAAATAGTTGATGCCATGGCCGAGGGCATAGTCCACAAGCTCGTTCACTGCCTCTTGGTCGATATTCTCGCCCTCGCCGTCGGGGGCGGGAGCCATAGGCCACCGCATGCAGCCGTAGCCCAGAACCGACACCTTATCGCCGCTTTTCGGATTGATGCGATAGGTCATCTTGTCGGTTGGCACCTCGCTTTGCGCACAGCTGCCGGCTGCGATGGCGCCGTTCTTGTCGACGCAGCCTGCCCAAGCCGGCAATGTGGCTGCCGCTCCTAAGCCAAGGCGTTTCAGGAACTCGCGTCGGTGCATATTTTTCGGTTCACTCATATCTTCCTTTCTTTGTCATGTTAAATAATCCTGTGCCTGTCGTGGCCTTCCACATAAATTGCGCTGAATGGCCGTGCCGGACAAAGGTTCTCGCAGGCTCCGCATCCTATGCATCGCTCGGTGTTCACTGCCGGGATGCATGGCGATTCATCATCGCCGGGGTCGGAGGGTATCATCAGTATTGCTCCTGTAGGACAGTGGCGGGCGCAGTTGCCGCACTCCACGCCGTCGGTGAGCGGCACGCAGTTCTCCTTTATCCACACTGCATGGCCCACCTGAATTGCCGATTTCTCGGCCTCGGTGATTCGCCTGATAGCTCCTGTCGGGCACACTTCCGAGCACCGTGTACACTCAGTGCGGCAAAATCCACGCTCGTAGGATGCCTCGGGCTGCATCAGCGAGTCAAATCGTGCCGAGGGGCGCAACACGCCGTTGGGGCACGCCGACACGCATAGCTGACATGCCGTGCAGTGCTGTGAGAAATGTCGCCTGCCCTGTGCTCCCGGAGGCACTATCGGCGTTTTGCGCTCCGGTATCTTCTTGTCGACGATTGCCGCCAGTCCACCATCGACCTTTTTCTCCTGTGCCTTTATCGCAGTGGAGGCCACGGTAGTGGCCGTAGCGGCGAGGAACATGCGTCGGGCAGTGTCGATTTGGCTGTCGCTCACGCGTGTGTCGGCGTCGGAGCCCCGTTTTCTGCGGCTGACGATTCCTATGCTTATGGCGTGGTGCTTGCATGTGTCGATGCAGTCCATGCACGCCACGCAGCGACTGTAGTCGATTTGGTGTTCCTTGCCGTCGATACACGCAGCCTTGCACTTGCGCGAGCATAGCCCGCACTTGTTGCACTTCTCGGAGTCGATTGTTATGCGCAGCAAGGCACGACGAGATATGATGCCGAGCAGCGTGCCTACCGGGCAGATTGTGTTGCAGTAGGTGCGTCCGTTGCGCCAAGCCATTGTGGCTATTGCAATTAGCGTGACTACTGCGATAATGAGCGTCGATAGGCTTCTCACCCACACTTCGGTCTCATAGAAGGCATAGCTGCCGGCCCGCTCGGCAAGATAGGCCAACAGGTTGTTGCCCAATTGATATAGTGGCGCAAGAATTCCCGATGCGATTCGGCCGTAGGAGCTGTAGGGCGCGAGCAGTGCCACCACGGAGCCTATTCCGCCTATCATGGATGCCACGAAAAGGCTTAGGATGCCATATCTGAGCCATTTCCTTGCCGGTGAATAGCTGAAACGGTATTTCCCCTTCTTGCGCCTACCGCTGATCCACGACACTACGTCCTGCATCACTCCGAGCGGACAGATGACCGAGCAATAGACGCGTCCGACAAGCAGCGTGAGAATCACGAGCAGTGCCACCACGCCCAGATTCATAGCCATCAGCGCCGGCAGTAGCTGTATTCGTGCCGTCCATCCGAGCCATGCGTGAATTGTACCCGTGAAGTCGAGAAACAGTGCCGTAATGGAGAGGAAAAACACGCAGGCAAGCGTTATTCTCAATTTTCTCAGCATATCGTGTTCATATTTTCAGTTAGAATTGGTTGTTGGCTCGTTTTATATCCATAAGCGAGACGTTCTCGTTGCGGTAACGCGCATTGGGGTTCTTCTCCCCATTGCGCAGTAATGGATTATCGCCGTTTTTGGCAAATTGGATGGCTTTTTGCGGGCAGTTCTGTATGCAGGCAAAGCAGAACTCACAGTCGCCCTGCATCTTGACGCCCTGCGACGACAGCCGGTAGTTTCCGCGCGGACACAGCTCCACGCACGCCCCACAGCCTATGCAGGCGTCGGTGACGGTGAAATACTCCTCGCTTTTCATCAGGAATCCCACCTCGGGGTCTAATCCCGAGAATGCCAAGAATCCGCGGTGCTGCTGCCGCTCCTCCTCAGTCACCGGCTCATGCCACTGCCTGTGCCGTGCTATGTCGGCGCTGATTCTCTCCATATTCTCGGGTATGTGCTTGTCGATTTTTATCTGCTCGTTCATATCGAAGTTTGGCAGCCAATTGTCTACCATAATCAGCGTGTTGATGTAGTCGAACGACACTCCGGCACTGCGGGCAATGTCGTCCCATATTTCCACGGCGTCGCATTTTCGGGCGCCGTAGGTCAGAATGGCGAATTTATAGCCGGCTTTGAGGCGAGCCTGCTTGATGAATTGCCTCACCATGAATGGAGGCATGTGCCCATAGACGGGATATACGATGCCTATCTCGTCGGCCTCAATCTCAAACTCCCTCTTTTTCATCAGTTGCGGGATGCTCAACGTCAGTCCGTCGGTTCCTGCCAGTTGTCGTGCGACATAAAGGCAGTTGCCGGTGCCGGTGAAGTAAAGGATGACACGTTTCGTCCGTTTCTCGCACGATGAGAGTGCGAGCAGTCCCGACGACGCCATGGCGGCACTTGCCATTGCTGCGCCAATGCGCTTCAGCGCATCCCGTCTCGAGATATTTTCCGTCTTGTCCATAGATGTTGCTGTTTTATAGTGCTTTTTCATTCCGATATATGGCTTGAACTGTTGGTCTTTGCTGCGGCACCGGTTATAGAGAGCGTCGTAGCGAGTGATATGATCAGTCTTTTCATCACCGCAGATTGTACTTTAGAAAATCGGTTATCTCTGAACGAGGAATGAAGTTGCCTTCGCCGCCGTCGTAGAGGTCGCAATGAGTAGCTCCCGGCACTATAAGCAGGCGCTTGTTGGCCGCATATTTGCCGCTTGTCACCTGCTTGTAGGCCTCCTCGCCGAAATAGCGGCTGTGAGCCTTCTCGCCGTGGACGATAAGCACCGGAGTGCGTATCTCCGATGCGGCAATCCACAGGTCCTGATTGAGGCGCATTAGAGGTGAGGTGATGTTCCATCCCATATTTGAGTTGAGCGAGCGTGGATGATATCCGCGTGCGGGCGACTTGTAGTATGCCACATATTGCTTCAGGAAATCGGGGGCATCGGGCGCCGGATGCTCGGGCAGCCCTCCCTGAGGCTTTATCTCACCGGCGCGGAACTCCTCGGTGCGCTGTTTTGCGAATTGCAGCTTCATCGTGTAGCGGTCGTCCTCGTCCATTGAGTCGAAATATCCCTTCTGCGTGACACGTGTGAGGTTGTAGAGGGTTACACTTACCGTAGCCTTGATGCGAGGGTCGAGAGCCGCGGCGTTTAAGGCTATGCCTCCCCAACCGCAGATGCCAAGTATGCCGATGCGTTCGGCGTCAACATCATCGCGGCACGAAAGGTAGTCGATTGCGGCACAGAAGTCCTCGGTGTTAATGTCCATCGACGATGAATAGCGAGGCACGCCTCCGCTTTCACCTGTGAATGAGGGGTCGAAGGCAATCGTAAGGAAGCCATCCTCGGCAAGACTCTGCGCATAGAGCCCGCTTGACTGCTCTTTTACCGCTCCAAACGGACCGCTGACGGCTATTGCCGGCAGTTTGCCCGAGGCTCCTTTGGGACGATAGATGTCGGCGGCAAGAGTGATGCCAAATCGGTTGACGAACGTCACCTTGCCGTGTTCCACTTTGTCGCTTTTCGGGAACGTCTTGTCCCACTCGCCTGTCAGGCTCAATTTCTCGCCGTAGCCGGCTTTTTGCATAGGAGAGCCTGTCGTAATGTCGATGTTGCTTTGATTTGTAGTTCTCATTGTCGGTTTATTCTTGTCTTGCGCTACTGCCGTGGCTGCTGCCAGCAAACCGATAGCGAAAAGATGCGTAGTTCTCATAATGCTATAATATAGGTGGGTGTGAAATTACGACGTCGTTTTGTGGCAGCGGAATCTGAATTATAGGGAAATGGCCCGAATTATTGAGAATAGCTGCATGCAAGTCGTGCCGGCGCGTCAGATGGCGTTGCGATATTCGCTGGGGGTCATTCCGGTGCGCTGCTTGAAGAAGCGGACGAAATGCTGTGGATACTCAAAGCCGAGAATCTCAGCAATGCGGCTCACCGACAGGCTGTCGTCGTTCAAGTGCTCTTTGGCTGCCGAGGTGAGACGCTCGTTGATGAAATCCTTGGCCGTGCGTCCGGTCTCGGTCTTTACAAGTTGCCCGAAATATCCTGTAGAGAGGCAGCATTTGTCGGCAAAGTAGCTCACCGAGGGCAATCCCTCAGTCGCTGCCTTGTTTTTTATGAAGTCGCGTAGCATCGTGTCGAACTGCCTGACTACCGAGTGGTTTAGCTCCTCGCGCGTGATGAACTGGCGGTCGTAGAATCGCAGACAGTAATTGAGAAGCAGCTCGATGTTCGACACTATCAGCTCGCGGGTGTGATTGTCGATGGGATGCCTGAGCTCGGCCTCAATCATGTCGAGCACCTGTTTGAATACCGCCACCTCAGTCTCCGATAAGTGCAGGGCCTCGGTGCTGCTATAAGAGAAGAACTCATATCGGTGTATGTCTTTGCCGAGGCTTGTGCGCCGAAGGAAATCGGGGTGAAAGAGCAGTCCCACGCATCGCGGGCGGATGCTCTTGTCGGTGACTTCCACCGTCACCGTCTGTCCCGGCTCAAACGACGTCACCGTCTGCTCGTCGAAGTCGTAGGGCGTTCTGCCATACGACAGGTTGCAGCCTTTCGTCTCTTTCAGCCAGATGCCGTACACGCCATAGTGTATCACCGAGCTTTCGGTGGTGGCATAGTTGGTTCGCTCGAGGTGAATCACCGTCACCATAGGGTGGGATGTCACATTCCCATAATAGTCGTTCACTTGCTGAATGGTGTCGAATCTTATCTCTTTCATTGCTAAGCTGCTGATGTTTTTTGCAAATTTAAGGCATATACTCGAGATTCCAATTATCATTATTTTGGTTTTTATTACCAAAACTTCGGAAAGATTCCGATAGGGATATTTATCGATATGGCCGATTTATGTTAAAAGTATGTAGAATATAAGTGCTGAATGTCTATTCGAAAAAGTCATATAGAATCTTGAACTTTTGATTTAGCTCGTCGACAAGTCCGGGATTTGCCTCAAGCTCACTCCTGCGGACAAGCATATTCATAGACTTCTACCCATGCCCAATACCATTGGTGGGATTTAGTCGATTTGAAAGTATATAGCCACTTGTATTTTAGAAATGTATTGTCGGAATTGCTGAATTCGTCAAACCTCTGAACGAAATGATAGGGATAATGACATAATTCCATAACCAATGTTTTTTTACATTAGATATGGGTAGACGTCAATTCGAAGACGCTTTAGTTCTTCGTCAGGTACAGTGACAAAATCGCTGCCATAGATGAGCTTGTTGCGCTCATTTTGGGTGAGATAAGAGAATCTTACCTCAAGCTCTTTGTTGATTTGCTTTATGTCTTTTCTTCTTCTAATGTTACTGTTGCCCATAAAAACTTACGCTTTCCATTAATTCAGTTGCAAATATAGCAAAAAAACAAGCACTACCGGCTATTCGCTCAAATTAATTTTAGCGGATAGCCGGTAGTGTGTGGTAATGTGATAGTGTGCCACGCTTGTTTTTATCAGAAAGAGTAGCCTATGCCAATCGACGGACACCATGCTATCGGATTATAGCGTGCCGAGAACGTTTGTTGAGGGTTCATTTGCATTCCCATAGCGGCGAGCTGCTTCAGAATAAGATCCTCGTAGGTGTAGCTCTTCACTCCGCCTCCCACGCTTGCTATGTAGGCGCACGCCACGTCGATGCTTAGGTTCTTTATCGGGCGGAACGAGAGTCCTACCGATGGCGACAGTTTGTCCTTGCCCGGCGTCTCGGGATTGTAGTAGTTGTCGTCGACAGGTGTTCGGTCGTAGGCTATTCCGGCGCGGAGGTCAAGGCGATTTGTAAGCGCATATTGTGCTCCGATGCGGAAAGCCCAGGCATTATGATAGTTTTTTGTGAGATTTTGGTTGAATCCCGCCAATTTCTCATTCAGGAACTCAATGTTCAGCTCCCTGTAGGCTTTCCATCCGGTGAGTTGGGCGTCGAATGCCATCATCAGGCGGTTGTTGAGCTTGTAGCTTGCTCCCATCGTCAGCACGTATGGCATTGGCATCTCGGCCTTGAAGTTGGCTGAGTTGATAAGTCCGATTTTGCTTTCGAGTATCTGCTCGGCAAGCTCATTGGCATAGCTCACGCGCGCATCGCCGGCTTTCACCTTTGCGGTCATCTTGGAGCGGAACGAGGCTCCTATGGTTAGGCTTTTCGTGACGTCGACCATCACTCCCACATTGTAGCCAAAAGCCACCTGTGCCGTTCCTTTCAGGTTCACCGATGCCGGAGTGATGCTTTCAAAGCGATAGTCGATGCCCTGGGCCGCAAGAAGCAAGTCGGTCGAAGCTCCGCACACGAGTCCTTTGTCGAGGTCGACCGAGCCCCATGCAATCATCAGCCCGGCACCCACGGCAATGCGGTCGGTGATGCGCCATGCCACTGTGGGCTGTAGTGAGAACGTCTGTAGCTTTACGCGCTGTGATAGCATGGCGCCTGCCCAGTCGTTGGTCCAGTTGATAGAGCTTCCGTATGGAGTGTTGAGCGATACGCCCACTTTAAGGTTGTCGTAGATGCGGAATGCCGAGTAGAGATAGAGTGGAGTGCTCACCTTGTTGTTCGTCTCCCATTTAGTGCCGTCGGCGGTTTCGGCTGTGCAGAATGGCGATGTCGCCGTCACGCCGGCTGAGATGTCGACCGTCTTGTCCATAAAAGCCATTCCTGCGGGATTGAAGTGCTCGCTTTCGGCTCCAAGTTTCAAGGCCACGCCCACATGTCCCATGCCGAGCTGGCGCGCGCTCAGCGTGTTCACTTGGTAACCCTCGGCCGATGCCGATGCGGCCACGAGTAGTGCGCCGAGCATTAAAGAGAATTTCTTCATAAAATAACAGAATCTATTGTGTCGTTAATAATCGTCCTCACCATCAGCATTATATGCGCCGATGAGGCGTAATGAATTTGCGTGCAAAGTTAAAGCCGCAGCCTGCTTTGCACGCAATCGCTTAATAATACTTAGAGATTATTAACTATGCCTATTTTTCGGAAAATATGTTCTAAATTTCTGAAAATTCAATAGTTTCAGTTAAATGTTTAACATTCCGCAAAAAAACAATGTTAAACCACTCAAGGCCCTATGTGCCATTAATAGGGCGAATTTCGGGTAGTGGGGCATCGCCTCATTACGCTTTAATAGCCGCTTCGAGGGCCTGAAGGGCCCGTAGCAGCAATGCCCTCGGCGTGGCTACGTTGAGGCGCATGTGGTTTTCTCCGCCGACGCCAAATATCGTGCCGTCGTTCAGCGCGAGATGCGCCTTGTCGACGAAAAGGCCGATAAGCTCGTCGTGGCTTAATCCGAGTCCTGAGCAGTCGAGCCACACGAGGAATGATGCCTCGGGGCGAATGGGCCTTATTTGAGGCAATCGCTCGGCGCAGAAATCCTCCACGGCGATGATGTTACGCTCGATATAGGTCTTTGCCTGGTCAAGCCATGCGCTGCCGCACTTGTAGGCAGTCTCCGTGGCAATTGTAGCCATGAAGGTGGGGTCGCTGAACTCGTTGGCGGAAAGCCATCCGAAAAACTCATCGCGCAGGGCCTTGTTCTTCACCACGCACCATGAGCTGACGAGGCCGGGAATATTGAATGTCTTTGATGGCGCTCCGAAAGTCACTGAAACGTCGGCGGCATCGTCGCTCACTGTGGCGAATGGCGTGTGCTCGTGGCCGAACACTCCCAAATCGCCGTGAATCTCGTCGCTCACCACAATCACATCGTATCGCTTGGCGAGTGATGCCACCTCGGCGAGTGTCTCGCGGCTCCAGGCTATGCCTATGGGGTTGTGGGGATTGCAAAGAATCATCATTCGCGGGTTTTTCTCGGCGAAAATGCGCTCAAGGCCCTCGATGTCCATGTGGTAGAATCCGTCGGCGGCCACAAGCGGATTATTCTCCACTATTCGGCCGTTTCCCTCCACCACCGCGCGAAACGGATGATACACTGGCTCCTGAATCACCACTGCATCGCCTTTGGCGGTGAAATGGTTCACGGCGAAGGCTATTCCCTTGACCACGCCCGGCACATAGCATACTTCCTCGCGCGAGAACTCAAATCCGTGCACATTGCGTTGCCAGTCGATTATCGACTGCCAATAACTGTCGGGCGGACAGGCGTAGCCATAGATGCGATGGTCGATACGCTGTCGCAATGCGGCCGTTATCTCCTGACACACCTCAAAATCCATGTCGGCGACCCATAGTGGAGCCAAGTCGGGCCTTCCGAAATGCTCCATAAGTCCATCCCACTTCACGCTCGAGGTACCGAGCCTCTCAACTACCTTGTCAAAATTATATTTCATAGCTGAATCAGTTCATTGTTTCCGCAAAAGTAAGAAATTTATTTGAAAGTGTGTATGCGAATAATATGCAATTTGCATAAACGGTGCGCTTCTATTTGGATTCTTCTATATTTGCATCGGGTTGGGGCGTGGCCGGCAGCACATATACGGCTACCCCCGGCTTGCCGCCATCTGATGGCGTCAAAAAGCCGGGGGTAGCCGTATTACCTGATATGTTGTGCTATGCGGCTATTCCACAGTCCATGTCTCGCCCGAGAGGACAAGGTCGCGGAGGCTGTTGAGTCCTTTCTTGGCGCGTACTTCAGCCACTTGCTTCGACACCTCCTCGTCGTAGGTGAGCGACTCCACGTCGCGAATCACGCCAACGGCCAACGGCAGGTCGTGGCCATCCATCATGGCAAGCTGCTGATGCAGGAAGTTGGATGAGCAGTGAGCGTCGTGAACGAGCACGTCGTCGATAGTGTATCCGTCCTCGCCTATTGTCACGGCCTTCAGCCCGAATCCGTCTTGCACGAGGCCGCGGTTCATCTCCTTTCCGAAAATCATCTTCTCGCCATGCACGAGGTGTATCGTGCGGTCGGCGCGAGTCTCGCGGTCGGTGATGAAATTGTGGATTCCATTATTGAAAATCATGCAGTTTTGCAGAATCTCAACCACCGAGCAGCCTTTGTGGCGAGCAGCCGCCACCATCACCTCCTGCGATATTTTCAGCTCCACGTCGATGCTGCGTGCAAAGAACGTGCCGCGTGCGCCAAACACCAGTTCGGCGGGTATGAACGGGTCCTCGGTAGTGCCGTAGGGCGACGACTTGCTCACGAATCCGCGGTCGCTCGTCGGTGAGTATTGACCTTTCGTAAGACCGTAGATTTTGTTGTTGAGCATAAGCAGATTGAGGTCGACATTGCGGCGCACCTCATGGATGAAGTGGTTTCCGCCTATGGCGAGTCCGTCGCCGTCGCCGGCTATTTGCCACACCGTCATCTCGGGATTCGCCACCTTGAAGCCTGTGGCCACGGCTCCACCACGACCGTGAATGGTGTGGAATCCGTAGGTGTTCATATAATAAGGCAGTCGCGAGCTGCATCCGATTCCCGAAATCACAGCCGTCTGATGCGGTGCCACTCCTATCTCGGCCATAGCCTTGTGGAGCACGTTGAGCACAGCGTGGTCGCCACATCCCGGGCACCAGCGCACGTATTGGTCGCTTTTATAGTCGGCAGCGGTATATTTGTTATCTTCCATAATCATTAGCCCTCCATAATTTTAGTTACACCATCAACGATTTCCTGTACCAAGAATGGCTGACCCTGCACCTTGTTTATGCGCTTGATGTCGACCATGGGATTCTTGGCCTGAAGGTAGTCGGCAAACTGGCCGTTGTTCAGCTCGGCCACAATCACGCGGCGATAGCGCCTTATCACGTCGGCGGTGTTGGCCGGCAGCGGACTGATGTAGCGGAAGTGGGCGAAAGCCACGCGGCGTCCGGCGGCGTTCAGCTCCTCCACAGCGGTGTACAGGTGTCCGTAGGTTCCACCCCATCCAATCAGCAAAGTGTCGGCGTCGGCGTCGCCCTGCACCTCAAGCTCGGGAATGTCGCGTGCAATGAGGTCGATTTTTTTCTGTCGTGCCTCCACCATCTTCTCGTGGTTGGCAGGATCGGTTGATATCGCGCTTGTGTTGTAGTCCTTTTCGAGACCTCCAAGACGGTGCTGGAAGCCTGGTGTGCCGGGGATGGCCCAATAGCGCACTTCGGTCTCCTCATTGCGCATGTAGGGGCGCCATCCGTTCTCGAGCATCTCTTGACGCACGAAATTGGGCTTTATCTCGGGATATTCGTCGTCATCGGGGATTCGCCATGCCGATGAGCCGTTGGCTATGAATCCGTCGGTGAGCAGAATCACCGGAGTCATGTGCTCTATGGCGATGCGCGCGGCCTCAAAGGCCATATTGAAGCAGTCGGTTGGCGATGCGGCGGCAACTACTGCAAGCGGCGACTCGCCATTGCGGCCGTAGAGGGCCTGACGCAGGTCGGTCTGCTCGGTCTTTGTGGGAAGACCTGTCGACGGGCCTCCACGCTGCACGTCGATAATCACGAGAGGCAGCTCGGCCATAACGGCAAGGCCTATACCCTCGCTTTTCAGGGCCAGTCCGGGACCTGAGGTGCTTGTCACGGCAAGATTTCCTGCGAAGGAGGCACCGATAGCCGAGCACACGCCGGCAATCTCATCCTCCATCTGGCAAGCCTTCACCCCGAGGTCCTTGCGCTTTGCAAGCTCATGCAGGATGTCGGTGGCGGGAGTTATTGGGTAGCTTCCGAGGAATAGCGGACGGCCGCTCTTTTCCGACGCGAGGATAAGTCCCCATGCCGTGGCCGTGTTTCCGTTCACGTCGGTGTAGGTTCCGGGGCGTATCGCGTCGCTCTCGATGCGGTAGGTCGACACCGAGGCGTGGATATTGTGCCCGTAGTCGTAGCCTGCCTGCATCACCTTGGCATTGGCCTCGTAGATGGCCGGCTTCTTGGCAAATTTATTGTGGAGCAAGTGCAAGGCGCTCTCGAGCGGGCGGTCGAACAGCCAGCACACCAATCCGAGCGCGAACATGTTCTTGCACTTCATTATGCTCTTGTTGTCGAGACCGCTATCGGCGAGGGCTGCCTTCACCATAGTGGTCATTGGCACCTCCACCACCTCGCCTTTGAGCCCGATTTCCTTGTAGGGCTCGTCGGTGGCATATAGCGCCTTGTCGAGGTCGGCTTTCTTGAACGAGTCGATGTCCACAATAGCCACTCCACCGTCTTTAAGGAATTTCACATTCTGCTTGAGTGCCGCGGGGTTCATAGATACGAGCACGTCGGCCTTGTCGCCGGGAGTGTAGACTCCCTTGCCGATGTGCACCTGAAATCCCGATACGCCGCTCAGCGTGCCTTGTGGCGCACGCACCTCGGCAGGATAGTCGGGGAAAGTGGATATTTGGTTTCCCACACCTGCCGACACATTAGAAAAAATGTTCCCCGCCAGTTGCATTCCGTCGCCTGAATCGCCCGAAAAGCGCACAACCACGCGGTCGAGAACCTTTACATTCGTCTTTTCCAACATACCTTTTGATAGTATTTGTTATTATGTCGAGTTTTTTGTCTCTATATTTATTTTGTCTCTATATTTATTTAGTATTAAAATAGTTGGCTATAGAACAAATTCCAAATTCTCGGCAAAGATACAGCACCCACGCCGTAAAACCAAATAAAACGAAAATATAATTAGCAATTATTATTTCAAAATTGTAATTTTGTCGTCGATTTCATTCATTAATGAGTTTATGGAGAAAATTGAGTTGAGAAATGTGCTGCCTGCCGTGTTTGCCGGCCGCGAGGACAATAGCAGCGAGGTGTGGCTGCGCGACGTGACGTTTGAGCGCGGAAAAACCTACCTTGTCTCGGCTGAGAGCGGCACGGGGAAGTCGTCGATGTGCAGCTACGTCTATGGCTACCGCTCCGATTATTCGGGCTTGATAGCCTTCGATGGTGCCGACGTCAGGCGGCTTGGCGTGCGCGAGTGGTGCGACATCCGCACGTCGCACATCGCTTATCTGCCACAGGAGCTGCGCCTCTTTCCCGAGCTGACGGCTATGGAGAACGTGGAGCTTGGCAATCGCCTCACCGGCTTCAGGACCACGAGGCAGATTCTCGACATGTTTGAGGCCTTGGGCATTCCCGATAAGGTGCACAGCAGCGTGGCGCGGCTCTCGATAGGGCAGCAGCAGCGCGTGGCGATAATACGCACCCTGTGCCGTCCTTGCGACTTCATTCTGCTTGATGAGCCGGTGAGCCACCTCGACACTGCCAACAACGGCATTGTGGCAGGCCTTGTGGCCGACGAGGCTCGCCGCCAGGGCGCGGGCGTGATTTCCACATCGGTGGGTAACAATTTGGCGATAACCTTCGATAAAGAGTATAGATTATGAGACACAACAGCGGAGGAATTATGTGGAGGCTGCTGCGCAAGAACATCAGCGCGGCTCAGTTGGCGGGATTTTCGGTGGCCAACCTCATCGGATTGTCGATAGTGATTCTCGCAGTGCAGTTTTATGGCGACGTGCGGCCGATTTTCGACGATGAGGAGAGCTTCATCAGTCGTGACTACTTGGTGATCACTCACCGCGTGACGGGGATGGGAGCGTTGCTTGGCGGAAATCCGGTGTTCACCGACGATGCCATTGCCGACATAGAGCGGCAGCCGTGGGTGCGCAAGGTGGGGCGTTTCACCACCTCGGGCTATAACGTCTATGCCTCGGTGGGGCTTGGCGGGAGTGGAAAGAACCTGAGCAGCCAGATGTTTTTTGAGTCGATTCCATCGGAGTTTATCGACGTCGACGCCGCCGACTGGGAATTCAGTCCCGAGCGCCCTGTAGTGCCTGTGATAGTGTCGAAGGACTACCTGTCGCTCTACAACTTCGGGTTTGCCGCTGCACGTGGCATGCCTAAAATCAGCGAGGGCATGGTGGGGATGATTCCGCTCACTTTCACGCTCACGGGTGGCGGACGCAGCGATGCTATTCCCGGCAAGATTGTGGGATTCTCAAATCGCCTGAACACCATTGTGGTTCCCGAGGAATTTATGCGGTGGAGCAATGAGCGATACTCGTCAGCGCCCGGGCAGATGCCCGCACGGCTTATCGTGGAGGTGAATACTCCCGGCGACATGAGAATAAAGCAATATATGGACGCGCACGACTATGAGATAGCCGGCGACAAGGCCGACAGCGGCAAGGCAAGCTATTTCCTCACAGTGATGACGGGCATTGTGATTGCCGTGGGAGTGCTGATAAGCCTGCTTTCATTTTTCGTGCTGATGCTTAGCATTTATCTGCTGTTGCAGAAGAACACCAAGAAGCTACAGGACTTGCTTATGCTCGGGTACTCGCCTGCCGAGGTGTCGGTGCCTTACGTTCGCATGGTGGTGGCAATCAATGCTGCCGTGATGCTGCTCTCGGTGGCACTGATGCTCGTGGGCCGGGCTTGCTATTTGCCTATGCTTGAGGTGTTTGGAAGCGTAGGAGGCAGCTTGTGTCCATCTATTGCCGTGGCGGTTGCCATCATGGGGCTAATCACCGGCGGCAATGTGATAGCCATACGCCGTCGTGTCTCTGCCCTCTGGCATCAGCAAGACTGACCGTTTGCTGCCTCCTGCCGGGCCCTAAAGGGCTGAGAACTGAGTGCTGTCGACGCGGCATATGGGGCAGTGGTAGTCGGTCGGCATCTCGCCGTCGAATTCGGCCACATAGCCACACAGGTTGCAGCGATAGCGGCGCTTCTCGGCAGCCTTTGGTGCCTCTTTCACCTCGTCGCGCTCGGCCACGAATGTGGGAGCGGTCTTCGGAGCCTTGCCTTTTACCACGCGATGATAGTAGTCGTAGGTCATCGGGGTTCCCTCGCCCTTGACGGTGTCCACGAGGCGTGCCATTACCACTACATGAGTCTCATTGTCGACGAAGTTCAGCGCGTCGAGAATCAAACGTCCGGCGAAAGTTCCCTTCACGAGCGGGGCTCCTGCCACCACGTCGTAGCCATAGTCGGCATATTTGTCGACATTTCGGCTGCTACAGAATCCGAATTGACCGATTACCGAAGTGTCGCTCTCCTCGGCGATAATCGAGAGTGAGAATCTCTTGTTGCGCTTGATGGCGTCGAGCGTGTAGTTGTTTTTGTTGAGCGATATTGCGAGAATGGGGTTCTCGCTTGTCACCTGGAAGCAAGTGTTGATGGTGCAGCCCACAGGGCGGTCGCCATCCATGCAGCCCACCACATAAAGTCCGTAGGTGAGCTTGAAAAGTACGGTAATGTCCATAAAAGTCGTGTGTATTGAAGTTTTTAGTATTTATCGTGGCAAATTTACGTTTTCTCGGTCTCAAATGCAAGAGGGCGGCAATAGATTTTTTCTATTATATTAAAAATAAAAAATCCGGCTACACATCTCGCGCCACCGGATTCCTAACCTATGATTCACTTATTTGTTGTTGCTTCTTTATGTTAGTTAATTTTATTAAGCTTATTTTGTTGGTTTCTATAGTGATTTTTTCAATGTTTCATTCATTATGAATAGTGTCTCGTGTTTCATTCGATAATAAATGAGTGTATTTAATGAATGGGATGATATTCCACAAAAGCCTCGATAGCCTCATACGAGGCCAGTCCGAGAGCGCTGTACAATTGTGCCGTGCCACGGTTGCGATCTTCGGCGCGTTGCCAGAATAGGCGGTCGTCGTCGCCGAGGAACGGTGCGTTCTCCATTTGCGACTGATGCTTCAGGATGGAGTTGCGCTTGAATCTCAGTTCCTCAGGACTGATAGGCACTGCCATCTCAATGTGGTCGATTTCCCATTCAGCCCATGCACCACGATACATCCAGATGCGGCAGTCCTTCATCCACGGCTCGTCGATAAGCTCGTCGACGGCGGCAAGCACAGCGTCGGTGCACACGCGGTGTGTGCCGTGCGGGTCGGCAAGGTCGCCGGCCACGAAAATCTGATGCGGCTTCACGTCGTTGATCAGCTTCTTCACTATGTCGACGTCGCGACGTCCGAGGTCGCCTTTCTTGATGGTTCCGGTCTCATAGAACGGAAGCTCGCAGAAGTGGATGTTCTCGGGCTTGACGCCGATATAGTAGCATGCCGTGGTAGCCTCGCACTGGCGAATCTTGCCTTTCAGATAGCGCACGGCGTCGATGTCGATGTCGCCTGCGTGCTTCTTGTTGATGAATCCGTGAATCTCGTTGCTCAGTCGCTTGTAGGCGTCGGTGTCGATGCCGAACTTCTC
Source organism: Muribaculaceae bacterium (assembly GCA_051878575.1). Lineage (GTDB taxonomy): Bacteria > Bacteroidota > Bacteroidia > Bacteroidales > Muribaculaceae > CALZFJ01. The sequence continues at coordinate 16,753 of JBJEKJ010000100.1, forward strand.
GCCTATGCGGTCCATTAGCATCACGTAGCGCATCATATCCTCATCGCCCACTGCGATGTTGCCCGATGTCTCGTAGGCTACGTGTACGTCGTGGTGCTGGTCGACAAGTCGTTTCAGCGTTCCGCCCATGGAGATTACGTCATCGTCGGGGTGCGGGCTGAAGACTATCACGCGTTTTGGATATGGAGTGGCTCGCTCGGGGCGGTTGGAGTCGTCGGCATTGGGCTTTCCTCCGGGCCATCCGGTGATGGTGTGCTGGAGGTCGTTGAAAATGCGTATGTTCACGTTGTAAGCCGAGCCGTAGAGTGCCAGGAGCTCGCTTAGTCCATTATCGTTATAGTCTTTGTTGGTAAGTTTCAAGATGGGTTTTCCCGTGGTCTCACACAGCCACACGATGGCGCGGCGTATCAGCTTGTCGCTCCACTCGCATGATGTTACTTTCCACGGATGGCTGATTCGGGTGAGCTTCTCGGCTGCCGGCAGGTCGATTGCCATCTGCACGTGGCGGTGCAATTGCAGGAACGATGCCGGCGTCTGGTCGTTCATCTTGCCCTCCACGGTGTTGTACACGAGGCTCGAGTAGTTCTCTCCCCACGCAAGGCAGATTACGCGCTTAGCGGCGAGTATGTTGGATATGCCGAGCGTGACGGCTGTGGTGGGCACGTCCTCGCAGTGATACGACATCGCGATCATCTGGCGGTTCTCGGGGCTGAGCAGCATCAGGCGGCAGGCCGAGCTGGCGTTGGAGCCTTGCTCGTTGAATGCCAGTGTGCCTAGCTTGCCGAGCTCGCAAATCAGCAGGTCGATTCCTCCGTTGTCCTCTATTTCAGCCTCATAGTCCTTGCAATATTGGTGCAGGTCCTCAAGTGTTGACTTGTTTCCGAAAGTGTGGATATTGCTCGCCTTCACGTCGACTTTGTCGAGCAGCACAGCCTTCAGGCGGGCAATTGTGCTCGGAGATTTTGTCGAGTCGATTGGGAAGAAGTCGCCAATATTGAAAACGATTACTTTATCAAAGCTCACTTTGCCACGCTTGTAGAGCTCCACAAGCTCGGCATACACGCGCAGCGTGTTGTCGCCGGCGCCCAAGCCAATGGTGCAGTGGCCTTTGGTGTCGACCGACTTCCTTATGGCATCGGCAATGTCTTTTGCCACTTCGGCTGCGCCATCGAGCGACGACTCGAATATCTTAGTGTACACCTTCTCGTTACGAGTAAGCGACGCAAGCTCAATCTCGCTTGCCGGAGCGTAATAGCGCTGCGGTATTCTCACCAATTTTATTTGTGAACTTAGATTAGTTTTCATTAGATTATAAAATTATGGTACAAACGTACAACAATAATTTATAATAAAATAATTAATTAACAAAATTTACGCATTGCTATCTATTTTTTAGAAATTACAATGCGAAACTTTCTTGAAAACAAATTTACGACAAATATTTATAATGGCAATGGCTTATCTCACTTTTTTCGAGCAATCACAATGCTTTTTTTATCGGCGGGGGCCCTCGTGGGCCTTCGGTAGCTGCTTTTGTGCGAAAAAATAGAATTTATAGCTCCTTAATGTGGCTTTGTCGCTTTTTTTCACTAAATTTGCCAACACAATAGACCATATAACAACTTTTACTATTATGAGATTAATCATCCAACCTAATTACGAGCAAGTGTCGGAGTGGGCGGCCAATTATGTGGCAGCTCAGATAAATGCTGCACGGCCTACTGCCGACAAGCCTTTTGTGCTGGGGTGCCCCACGGGCAGCTCTCCGCTTGGCATGTATCGCCACCTTATAGAGCTTAACAAGGCCGGGAAAGTGTCGTTCCAGAATGTGGTGACATTCAATATGGACGAATATTGCAACCTGCCTGAGAGCCATCCCGAAAGCTACCACTCTTTTATGTGGAACAATTTCTTCGGCCACATCGACATAAAGCGTGAGAATGTGAACATTCTCAATGGCAATGCCGAGGATTTGGAGAAGGAGTGTGCCGACTATGAGGCCAAGATTGCTTCCTACGGCGGTATTGACTTGTTTATGGGCGGCGTTGGGCCCGACGGGCACATCGCTTTCAACGAGCCCGGCTCGTCGCTCACATCGCTTACTCGCCAGAAGACTCTGACACAGGATACTATCATCGCAAACTCGCGGTTCTTCGACCACGACGTGAACAAGGTGCCCAAGACGGCGCTTACCGTGGGCGTGGGCACCATTATGAATGCCAAGAGCGTGATGCTCATAGTGAACGGCTACAACAAGGCCCGCGCGCTTCAGCATGGCGTGGAGGGTGCCGTGTCGCAGATGTGGACTATCAGCGCCTTGCAGATGCACCGAAAGGCCATTATCGTGGCCGATGAGGACGCCACTATGGAGCTGAAGGTGGCTACCTACCGCTACTTCAAGGATATTGAGTCGAAGAATCTCGACCCGAAGTCGCTCCTGTGATTTGCGCTGATTTGCTATAAGTGAGGATATTACCGATGGCAGCGCCCCAAAAGTTGTGCTGATTGACGCATACTTTTGGGGCGCTGTCATGTATCTGTTCGGCTATATGCGCCATGCGGCGATACGCCGATTGGGGCGCCTATGGCTGTGTTGCGAGTGTTTAGTCGACTTGCACGATAAGGAAGTTCGACATCTCCCAGAATCGGGTGGCGTTGGTGATTCTCAGAGTCTTAGTGCCATCGGTGTCGACAATCTCGTAGGAGCCCGAAGGGTGCTTGCTTAGCAGCTTGGCTTTCTTGGAGTGCAATGGCAGCACTGAGAGCGAGCGCTTGTCGGCTTTGGTGAAGTAAGACATCTCGTAGTCGCTCTCCATGATTTTCGTCTTGCGCAGGAATCCGCTTTCCACGATTTTGTTCTCTTTCAGCTCCTTCTTCGAGCCAACCACATAGTAGCAGATGTTCAGCTCGTTGGCAAGGCGCGTGGCTTCCTCCTGGGCAATGGTCTTCTGTGTGCGCTCAGCTGCGCTGACACGTGCGAGCGAGTCGACGCGGGTATTGAGTCCCTCAATTGTGATGTTGGCATTGTGCAGGGCATCCTGAAGTCCGGCGATAGTTGTCTCCTGTGCCTCAATCTGGCTTTTCAGGCTCTCGACGGTCTTTTTCATGCTCTCGTTGTAGGCTGCCGACTTCTTCAGGCGTGCCTCAAGGGCGTTGAGCTTGTTGCGGCGCTCCTCCAAAGCCTGCTGTATGGCAATCATGTCGTTGCGAATCTCCTCCTTCTTGTCGGTCGACTCGCGGTTGATGTTTGGCGAGGTGAGGATTTTCTCCATGTCCTTTATCTGCATCATGCCCTCACTTATCTCGGCCATAAGGCTCATGAGGCTGTCTTTCTCGGCGTTGACCGTCTGGAGCGAGTCGCTAAGCTCAGTCTGAGAGCTCTCCTCGTTCTCATTTGCGTTTTTGCTGCCTGTGCAAGCCATGAAGGTCATAAAGCCACAGCAGGCAAATAATAAAATGGATTTTTTCATAACATTCAAATTTTTGTCAGAATTATACTATATGTTTATAAATCACTTACGTTGTTATGGTGCTTGAAATCAGCGTATTTGTCGACTTTCGAGGCGGCCGGGGCGGCCTTTCCCCCAACAACGACGACAATTTCTCCGCGTGGATTGTTTGCGGTGAAATATTCCACGAGTTGCGCGAGCGTGCCATTATGGGTGGAATTGTGGATTTTAGATATTTCGCGGCACACCGACGCCTCGCGGTCGTCGCCGAAAGTCTCGGCAAGCTGTTTCAGCGTCTTAAGCAGCCTCAGTGGCGACTCATAGAAAATCATGGTGCGCTGCTCCTCGGCGAGTGCCGCGAGCCGGGTGGCTCGGCCTTTCTTCTGTGGCAGGAATCCCTCGAAGCAGAATCTGTCGCACGGCAGCCCCGAGTTGACTATTGCCGGGACGAATGCCGTGGGGCCGGGAAGGCACTCCACCTCGACGCCGCAGCGGCGGCACTCCCTCGAGAGCAGGAATCCGGGGTCGGAGATTGCAGGGGTGCCCGCGTCGCTCACGAGCGCTATCACCTCTCCGCCTTGCAGCCGCTCTATGAGAGCCGGTAGCGTGTCGTGCTCGTTGAACTTGTGGTGGCTCTGCATGCGGGTGGTGATGCCGAAGTGCCTCATCAGCACGCTGCTCGTGCGCGTGTCCTCGGCGAGGATGCAGTCGGCGGCGCGCAGCGTGTTGACGGCGCGTATGCTCATGTCGTCGAGATTGCCCACCGGAGTCGGTACGATATATAATTTTCCACTCATAAGCGCTTTGATTGGTTGTGCGGGTGTTAAGGCTGTTGCTTCCGGTTGTAGAAGTGGTTTCTTATCACATTCATGAAGTCGATCACCTCGGGAGCTTCCTTGTCCCATTCCAAGTCGCCGTAGAAAAACTCCTCGGCCTCGGAGTAGGAGTGCATTGTCTCCACGAGGTTGAGGGTGTCGTTCATCTCCACGTCGTTGTTGGCAAAGAGCTCGCGGCGGTAGCGGAAACGGTCGTTCAGTGAGAAAGCCTTGCGCAGGTCTCGGCTCATGTTGCGTTGCAGTGCCTCGTCCACCGTCAGCGGTTCATCGTCGTTGTCGTCGAATTCGGTGTCGCACTCGTCATCTAAGGGGCCTTCGGTAGAATCGTCGCCGTAGTCGTCAGGCTCCGGAGCCTCCACCGGGTCGCCGTAGTCGGGAATGTCGGTTACTTCGGGAGTGGCATATTCCTCGGGCTCCTCAATTTGTTCCACGATAGGATCATCGAAAATGCCGGTATGCTCCACGACGCCTGTCACGGCATCGGAGGCATCACCGAAAGAGCTGCCAATCATCGTAGCCACCTCGTTCCCTTTTTTCGCAATCAAGTCGCGCATACGGGCGTCGATGTCGTCGATTCCACGGCTCTCTGCCAATAGCAGCAACCCCTCAAGCTCGTAAACTTGCTCTAAAATGTCGTTGAAAGAGTGTGTCATAACCCCTTGTTCGTTAATATCACTGCAAACGTAGCTATTTATTTCGAAATATTGTGCATTTTTGCCCTAAAAAAATCACATCGCCGGCATTGGCGTTGTCTCTATTGGCCGTTTTGGTCGGGCGGTGCCGGAATATCGTCGGCGTTTTCCCCACATTCATCGTGCCGGGCGAAAAGCTCAAGCAGCAGCGTCTCTATATTGCGGCGAAGCAGTCGGCGGGTGCCATTGAAGTTGTTCACAAGCACTGCCACTGAGTATTTTGGATTCGTGGCGGGATAATAGCCGGCAAAGCACTGCACGTCGCCCATGCTGCCCGATTTAAGTGCGATTCTACCTTCGAGTGCCGTGCCGCGGAGCAGCGACTTCAGCGTACCGTCGAGCCCTGCCACCGGCATCAGCGTGGAGAAGTCGGTGCCGAGCGTATCACGGTCGGCATACACGGCACGCAGCAGCTCGCACAGGAATCTTGCCGAGGCCCTGCCGTTGCGGGCAAGTCCGCTGCCGTCGTACATGAATAGTGCGTCGGTGCTCACTCCATGCGCCTTCCACAGGCTGTCGACTTTGGCAATGGCGAATTTTGGCAAAGCCATATTGCCGTCGGCAGCCGCCACGGCACGCAGCACCATCTCGGTGAACATATTGTCGCTGCGGTGAAGCAGTGATTTCAGTATGTCGGTGAGTTGCGGCGATCGGTAGTCGAGCAGCAATAGCGTGTCGGTCAGCGTGCCGGCGTCGATGCGCTTCCTGCGTATGGCAATATCGGCAGCGTCGAGCCTCCGCTCTATGCTGTCGCATAACAGCAGGTGAGGCGCCGGATTGGCAAAGGTGTCGGCATAGCGCAGCACGCTGCGGTGAGTTCCTCCCCACAGGTTGATTGCCGGTGTGTCGTAGTCCATTATCGCCTCTATGTAGTCCACGGGCAGAGTGTCGCCCTTGTCGCCAAGCACGATGTGGCTGTTGATGTCGATTCCCTCCACTTGCGGTGATATACTGAAATCCTCAGGCTCCTCTCCCGAGCGGTCGAACGATAGCGTCAGCACGTTGTCGGCAAAGCACAGTCCGAAGCATCCGGCTCCATAGTCGTAGCCCAAATCCTCAACCATCCATCGCGGCGACACCGGCGGGTAGGGGATGGCCGTTCCGTCGACTTCTATGCGCCCGTTGATTTTGCCTATTCCGCATTGCTTGAGCACTGCCGCAACAGTGTCGGCAAAAGCCGGCTGTGAGGGAAAATACCTCGAGCCTAAAGTAGGGTCGCCTCCGCCTTTGACAAGCAGGTTGCCTTTCAGCGTGCCGTGATTGTCGATTCGTCCCACGGCATATACATGGGTGCCGAATGTGAAATCCTTGCCAAGCAGTTCGAGCGCGGTGGCCGAAGTCACCGTCTTCATCGTCGATGCGGTGATAAGCGACTGCTCGGGAGCGTGCCCTGCCACGATAAGCCCTGAGTCGAGCCTCATCACGCACACCCCCACCGATGCATGGCGCAGAGTGGGGCCGAGAGCGAACTTGTCGACGGCATTTTGCATCGCGTTCTCGCACCGGCCATCTACAGGCACTCCCAAAACCGCCGCTGTGGCGCATATACACAGAATGTGTCTCAATAATTTCATACAAGATCTTTTTTCAATGTGTAAAATTATAAAAAATGGCCATTCTTAACAAGAAATAAAAAATAATATCGATTAAAAATTTGCAGATACAAGAAAAATAGCTAACTTTGCACTCGCAATGCGAAATTCAGCGCATACCAAACTGGAAAGGTGGGTGAGTGGCTGAAACCAGCAGTTTGCTAAACTGCCGTAGGAGTAATCCTACCACGAGTTCGAATCTCGTCCTTTCCGCA
>JBJEKJ010000101.1:0-5496 GCA_051878575.1 Muribaculaceae bacterium
ACATAGACATTCACATACTTGTCTATATGCAGTTTTTCCAACAATTTATTCATACATCATCTTGTTTTTCGAATTACCAATGTATCTATCAAACCACAAATACCCAAATCGCACCCTTATATACAACAACATAGCAACTTGCAAATTGTCAAAGCCCTAAATCATTGCGGCATGCCAAAAGCATAATGACGCTCAAGCAGCCGCAAGACATATAAAAGGCTAATAATCAGAATCTATCACAACAAGAGCCCAGAGTCACCTGAAGTGATATCGCGGCACAACACGCCAAAGTGCCATTTCAGCTCACGGCAAAATGACCAACGTTTTGATGAAAAGTGATTTATCGACGAATCTCGGTCGGTGTAATACGCAACCAAGCCCCTACCAGTAGGCAGCCCACTAACCGCAAGACCTACACAAACTGGATATAATCAGGATTCACCTCCACGGCAGCAATAATGAAATCTTTCAGCTCCACAAGCAGACGCTTCGTCTTCGATCCGCGCATTGAAAGCAGCCGGCCTGTATAATTTGTCAGCGGGCCGCCGATAATACGCACCTCACGTCCGTACATGGCAGGAGTGATTTCACCGGGGAGATAATATTTTTGTGTGTCGGAGCACTCTACAGCATGAATAAACTCATTCATTTCCTTGTCAGATACCGTCATGGGCACTTTATAGCCGGCACCTTTCACATAACGATATTGCAATGTCGGAGTCCGCTCGATAATAGGGTCGAGCTCGTCACGGGTAGCATTGGCGAACAGCAAATCGTGAATAACCGGTACGACCTCGCACTTCCGCTTGCCAAACCGTGTCGTCAAGCGCTCCTGCATAGGCGTAAACTGGCTGACGCCCTCGCTTTGGAGCAACAAGTAGGCCGGTAATTTCGCATTGGCACGCTTCAAATCCCGCAATACGAACCACTGCCTTATCTCTTGTGAGAATTCCACCGAATTATCCAATGAAAAGCTATGCATTATTGATTTTAAGGCAAAAACAGCTAATCCTGCAATTACACTGTATAAAATTGTGCATCAAGCAGTTACATACTATTTTCCAAAAAGTTAGGGCCAATGGCTCCCGAGAGTATTCTCTCGCTGTAGCAATAAAGTTATCCATAAAAAAATGTAAATAAGAATTATCGCACTTACGTCCGATTCCCCATCCATTCTTTGCCTTGATAGCAGGCACCTCGACACGCGAGGCATGAAAACCACTGCAAATATACAAATTCTCCTCGAAACAACAAAAATTTACAATTAATATTTCGTAACCACGAAATGTTCCATCTCATAGTGCGCCTTTTTATAGAGGTAATTTGTGGCAAAAGCAACTATAGCACCATCTAATGCCCTACATTTTTATACATATCCACATTATGCCTACTACCATATTTTGCGTTATTTAATTATTTTTGACAAAATCAAGCCTTAGATGAAAATGTAGGCAATTGCTTTGCCAATTTAAAAAATATTGCTATCTTTGCACCGCAATTGAGAAAAGCACTTCAATCGGGGTGTAGCGCAGTCCGGTTAGCGCACCTGCTTTGGGAGCAGGGGGTCCCAAGTTCGAATCTTGGTACCCCGACAATTTTAGCGATATTCTCTTTTGCAATCGGGGTGTAGCGCAGTCCGGTTAGCGCACCTGCTTTGGGAGCAGGGGGTCCCAAGTTCGAATCTTGGTACCCCGACAGAAAGGCTTGATTACAATCAAGCCTTTTTTGTGGATTTACGGCAGAGCCGATGTTTTGGAATCAGGGGTCAGCGGATTTTCCCGGTGGGCAAGGCGGTGATGCCGGCTCAGTCGCAAATTAGTGCCTCTTCCCCACCCTACCTCACTTGGGCCTTGCACACGCCCCTGCCACGGCAAGCCATAGCGACAGGCAAAACTACAAGCTCTCCGCAATCCCGGCACAGCATCCTATTGAGCAGTGGAAATCGTTACGGCACGGCTAAGCGGGGCAGAGCCGGCGCCATAGTCGGTGAGATCGTCATCGTTGGACTCTATCTCCAAGCGCGATGCATCCACGCCACACTTCACGAGAATCGACCTGACAGCCTCAGCCCTATCATTGCGTAAACGCTCATTCACATTAGGTGAGCCGGTGTAATTGTCGGCCCAACCCGTAATCACATAGTTGTCGGAAGTCGACTGTATGGCATTAGCCACAGCCTTTACCACTTTAAGCTCCACACCGTCAATCGTCGACGAGCCAATGGGGAAATAGATGGTGGCTACCGGAGCATCATCGCAGTCGCCCGACACAATCTCAACCACCTCCGCGGTTCCGCGCTTTTCCCTAAGTTTTCGCTCAAGCGATGCAATGCGGGCATCGGCAGCCTCAAGGCGTCTCACAAGCGCGTCGCCCTCGTCGTCGCTGTACTTATAGACAGCGCTAAGCGGTACCAAAGGCGCGTTCCAACGGCTATTCCCGAATTTATAGGCAGCACCCACAAGCACCGCAAGGGAGTGTGACACATTCTTGCCCTCATTGCGCATCTCGTCGGCACCATATCTCACGTCGAGCAACAAATCAATTTTAGGAGATACGACAAAGGCGTTAAGCATACCCACACGCAGCCCGAGATTGACATTGCCACGCCGGTGAAAGCCATCATCGTCGTGACAGTAAGGCACATTGACCATAAATCCTCCATAAAGCACGGCATTATACACGCGGTCGGGACGGTAGCCACGCCACCAGTTGGTAAGGCTCAGCATCACATCGACTCCACCATTCAACTTATAAAACACCTCGTGAGCAAAGCGAGCATCGCCACAAGCCCGGCTATCAATCGCATAGAGCGAATTAGGCAAAGTTGCGCCCTTGTAGCGCACAGCTCCCATCGATGCCCTCAAGCCCATTATCGGTGAGAACCATTTTCCCACATTAAGCTCAAATTGCGGCTGTATTCTCTTGGCAAAACTCTCCTCGGTGTCATGCGGTGTCATCAGCAAGTTTCCACCCACCTCAAGCTGTAGGAACCAGTTATTGGCAAAGCGGTTGAACAAGTAACCCTGCGACGGGTCGACAACATAGATGGTTTCCTGTGCTTTTCCGAGCGGAACCATCGCGGCGCAGATCAGCGCACTTAGCAAAATCTTTTTCATAGTTAAAAAACAATTAAATTAAGACTGTTCACAAAAAATATTATTTATCAAGTGTTTTCCATAGCCCGCAAAAGGGGCATCGTGCCATTCCACGCTCCCCCGGACAAGGATCTCCGGGGGGATGCGTAAAACGGTTTTAATATAAATACATCAAAAACATCAAATTTGTTCGCACGCCCACGTTATGGGCATGCATGGAGCCGCCTTCACTTATTGATGAATTTCCTCACCTCGGCAGCAATATTGGCGGCAGTATAGCCGAATTTCTCGTCGAGCACGGTATATGGGGCCGATGCGCCAAAACGCTCCATACCGTAGACAGTGCCGTTAGCACCCACCACCGAGGCAAACACCGACGGAAGTCCGGCCGTGAGGCCAAACACCGGCAGATTGCCCGGCAATACCGACTCACGATATTCACGGCTCTGATTTCTGAACAATCCTACCGACGGCATCGACACGATGCGACATCTCACGCCCTCATCCTTCAACAACTGTGAGGCGGCATAAAGCGTGGACACCTCCGAGCCATTGCCCAAAAGCACCACATCGGGATTCTCGGCATCGAGCACCACATAGCCACCCCTCACCATCTGCAAGGCATCGGCATAGCGGTCGCCATACTGAGCCGGGATATCGTTGACATTCTGACGCGAGAGGATAAGAGCCGTAGGAGTCGTTACGTTCTCCATAGCCATCTTCCAGGCCACGGTAGTCTCGGCAGCATCGGCAGGACGAAGCACAAGCATGCTGTTCTGTCCGTCGGCATTCTTAATCTCCTCAAGCAGGCGAATCTGGGCCTCATGCTCGATAGGCTCGTGAGTTGGGCCATCCTCGCCGACGCGGAAAGCATCGTGTGTCCATACGAACTTCACCGGGATGCGCATCAGCGCCGACATGCGCACGGCAGGCTTCATATAATCGGAGAACACGAAGAATGTTCCGCAAGCAGCCTGCATGGCGCCATGCAGCACTATTCCATTCATCAAGGCCGCCATAGTGAGCTCAGCCACGCCGGCATGCAGGAATGCGCCGCCGAAGTCGTGCGGAGCAAAAGCGCCGGTCTTCTTCAAGAAGGCCTCAGTCTTGTCGCTATTTGCCAAGTCGGCCGACGACACAATCATATTGCCCATCTTCTCGCCAAGCACCGAAAGCACGTCGGCCGAAGCATTGCGGGTAGGCTGGTTTGCCTTATGTGGAATAGCCGCATAGTCGATTTGCGGCACCTCGCCATCGATATAGCTCTTGAATTGAGCCCAAAGCTCGGGGTTCTGCTTCTTCCACTCCTCTTGTGCGGCCTTGCGCTCTGCCACTATCCTGCGCAGCTCCTCATTACGCTTCGCATATAGCTCGGCAACGTCGTCCCACACAATCCACGGATTCTGAGGATCGCCGCCAAGATTCTCAATGGTTTTCTCATAGCTCGCACCCGACTTGCTGAGCGGATTGCCATGAGTGCTGCATTTGCCCTCGAAGTTCTCGCCGTCGGCAGTCACGCAGCCTCGGCCCATAATCGTCTTTCCGACAATCAACGTCGGTCGTTCCTTCTCGGCAAGAGCCGCCTCAATGGCATCTGATATTTCCACCGGATTTGTTCCGTCGATAGTCATCACGTTCCAGTTCCACGCCTTGTATTTGGCGGCAGTGTCCTCAAGCGACACCTCATTGCAGTCGGTCGAAAGCTGCACATCATTGCTGTCGTAGAACATTATCAGGTTGCTGAGCCCGAGGAAGCCGGCAATGCGGCCCGCACCCTGCGATATTTCCTCCTGAATGCCGCCATCGGAGATGAAAGCGAAGGTCTTGTGCGCCCACACTTCGCCGAAGCGTGCCACAAGGAAGCGCTCGGCAATAGCGGCGCCTACGCCCATCACATGACCTTGTCCGAGCGGGCCCGAGGTATTCTCGATGCCGCGCGCATGGTCTCTCTCGGGATGGCCCGGAGTCACACTGCCCCACTGGCGGAACTGCTTCAGCTCATCGATAGTGTATTTTCCGGTCAAGGCAAGCACCGAGTAGAGCATTGGCGACATGTGTCCCGGGTCGAGGAAGAAGCGGTCGCGTGCTATCCACATCGGGTCATCGGGATCGGTGACAAGATATTTGGAATAAAGCACATTAACGTAATCGGCTCCACCCATCGAGCCTCCGGGGTGTCCCGACTTGGCTTTCTCTACCATAGCAGCCGCCAAGATTCTGACATTGTCAGCAGCCTTATCCAATATACTCTTTTGCATAATTATGACTATTTTATTCAACAAATCAATTTATTCAACGAAGATAGTGTAAAATTTTCTTATACACAAATCTATCACAGATTTTCACATATAAAGCAGCAAAATTAAATATGAAATTGATTATTGCCTTGCAAAAACAGAAT
>JBJEKJ010000102.1:0-5466 GCA_051878575.1 Muribaculaceae bacterium
TGTCGTAGTAAATAGCCATCATTTCACCGGCTCTTTTGCCGTCGTCGCGTCCCACTCCGATGTGCTCATACCCTGTCAAGTTAAGGTCAAGGAAATCAATCTGGTCGGAGCATGCTTCCTGTAGCCCGATCGCAAGAGGCTTCTGCTCGGCTACCATCTTTACAGATGCGTCGCAACGAAGCTCCCAACGGTTGTCCCCATCTATTTCAGGCGCAGAGCTGTAGCGCACATTAAAGGAGATTATCTTATAATAAGAGATTTTTTCATACCCATTGGGTTCATAATTGGGGGCTGCATCTGATTGACTACACGAAACTAATGCTGCTACTATCAGTAGCGGAAATAGGATGTTATTGAATCTCATATTTAAAAAGTATTTTAGTTATATATTTGCGAATTATTAATCGGTGCAAGTGCTATCGGCGCCTGCACCGATGATTTTGAGTCTAAATCACTACGGCATTCCGTGTCACTCTATTATGGCGGCGAAGCCTCCATTTCGTGCCATGTCGATGCTGAGTGTCGGCTCTATCTTTGTGGTTGATTTCACTATGTGGTCTTTAGCCTGACGTGCTGCATTCTTGCCGTCGGCGTGTGTGGTGATTCGTTTCGCACCACCAACGGCAAAACTTATGTCGAGGTCGAGATGCAGTGGAGCGTTGGTGCCGTTGATTGCGCCAATATACCACTTTGTGCCGCTGCGTCGGGCTACTGCGACGTATTCTCCAAGTTTTCCTGCAAGTGGAATCGTTTCGTCCCACACCGTTGGAATTTCTTTGATGAAATCCCGGCTATCGGGATTCAGGTCGTAGTGTACGGGGCTGTCGGCAAGAGTCTGGAGCGGACTCTCATATACAACGTAGAGTGCGACTTGATGGCTTCGTGTGCCTTGACTCATTGGCTCATCGTGGATAGCGGCAAAACGCTCTATGTGTGCGTTCAGCATAGCACCGGGAGTGTAGTCCATCGGTCCGGGATATTGTCGGATAAACGACAGCATCACATCGTGCCGAGGTGTTACGCGCTTGCTCCACTTGTTGTTTTCCAGCCCGTAAACGCCTTCACGTGTCATGATGTTCGGGAATCGGCGGCGCATTCCGTCGGGAGGATAGCACCCGTGGAAATTCACCATAAGCCTGCGCTTGGCACATTCAGCAGCAGTTCGCTCAAAGAAATCCACCATCTTTGCGTCGTTTCTGTCCATAAAGTCTACTTTTATTCCTTTTACACCCCACTTTTGCATCATGTCGAGGGCTTCGGTCATCTGTCGGTCGAGATTCACCCATTTTGTCCACAGTAGAATGCCTACGCCGCGTTCTTGCGCATAGCTACAGATTGCGGGCATATCCACACCGTCGGCTTGAGTGAGCAGGTCGAAAGGTGCCGACCAGCCTTCGTCCATAAGCAGATATTCAATGCCGTGCCGTGCTGCATAGTCGATAAGATAGCGGTAGGTGTCGGTGTTGATTCCGGCAGAGAAATCCACACCGTACACATTCCAGCAGTTCCACCAGTCCCAAAGCACTTTTCCCGGACGTATCCAAGAGAAGTCGGCGTCGGAATCCTCTTTTGAGCCGAGCAGCCATATCAGTTCTGAAGATAGCAGCTCTTTCTCCGTGTCGTAGGTAGCTATCACACGCCACGGGAAGGTGCGGCATCCGGCATTTTGCGTCATAAAATCCTCGCGCTTATCCACATATATCTTGTTGCCTTTGTCTTCGGGGCGCTCAGTTGCCGGAAAATATGCGAAATCGCCGAAAAGTCCCGAATCATTGCGACGCAGGTATATTCCGGGATAGTCATATACATCGGCTTCGGCAAATACCACCTGATAGCCGTTGATGCTTGCAAGCATTGGAAGAATAATCAGGCTGTCGGTGGGCAGAGCGGCAAACCTACGCTCGGTGTAGTTATACTCAAACCACTGCTGCATGCGGTTTGTCAGCTGAGTGTAGGTCATGGCATTACCATCGATATTGAAATTGACTGTCTCTCCGTTCACTTTGTCGGCTTTTTCGCTGTTACTTATAAAACGATAGGCTATGCCCTCATCGTAGGCGCGAAATTCCACATTATAGCCTTTATACGAGAGTGTGACTTCGTTATACACATCAGCCACCTCCCGTGAGCGTCGCGGTACGGGCACTGTATGGCTTTGGCTAACCGATCGGCGCTTCACCGACCGGCATTTTTGCGATTTTCCCCATTCAGTGCCATCAACGTTGATTGAAAGACGATTGCACTCCGTAATCGGCTTTGAGTCGCGGTGCAGGGAGTAGTTTATCTCTCCGTCTGTTTCAATTTCCACACTGTTGCGACCATCGGGCGATTTAAGTTGCACCGGTTTTGCCGACATTGTGGCAGCTATAGCTGCACATGCCAGTAAGGCTGTAGCGATTCGTTTCATTCTTATGCTCCTGCCAATGTGATTAGTGAGAGACCTGAGATAAACAACACAAACATCAAGGCGAGCAGCCTCTTTGTAGGCGCGTCGGCGCCTTTGAATTCATTCCACACAAAAATGCCCCACAATGCCGCAATCATGGGTGCTCCTTGACCGAGTGCGTAGGATATTGCTGCTCCGGCTTTCCCGGCTGCAATGTAGCTTAGGGCTGTGCCCAATCCCCACACGCAACCTCCAAATACTCCCACCAAGTGAGTGGCGGTACTTCCCTTGAAATATTCAGAGTAGCTTACGGGTTTCCCTACGAACGGGTGCCGCATGGCAAGCGTGTTGAAGATGAAATTACTCAGGAATATACCGCACGAGAAGATGAAGAACGCCGTGTAGGGCGTAGCCATTCCCGGCGTTGGCGATGTGAAATTATCCAAATCCATAGCCGCGGCTACGAAGCGGTAGAAGAACGACATCAATATGCCGGCAGCTGCCGCAAGAATGATGCCCTTGCGTGAATTGCCTTGGTCGGTTCCGCCTTTGCGACGTGCCGCCAAGCCATTTATCACGATAGCAAATGCCACCAAAAGCACGCCGATGAATAGCAGGATGACTTCACCCTTAGGTGTGCCTATATAATTGATTATCACGCCGAGAACGAGGGCAAGCCCTACTCCGAGAGGAAATGCCACCGACATTCCGGCTATCGCTACGGCTGCGGCAAGCAGTATGTTTGAGGCATTGAAAATCACGCCTCCGGCGAGGGCGCTGAGTGCCCTATTCCCTTCTACCTGCATTAGATCGGGAATAAAGCTGCGACCTTCGTCGCCTATGCTTCCGAGCGTGAAGCACAGAAGCAATGAAAACAATAGGATACCCACTGTGTAGTCCCAATAAAATAGCTCATAGCGCCAATTCTTGGCTGCGAGTTTCTGGGTGTTTCCCCAACTGCCCCAGCATATCATGGTGATGATGCAGAGCACAACGGCAAGGCCGTAACTATTCACGATAAACATAGTTATGTCTGTTTAATGTTATTTGTTATTATTAGCTTCTGATTGTTTCATCGTTTTCACTCTCCCGGTAATAAAGTTTGCGAGAGTATCGGTGTTGAGAGCCACAAAGCGGCAGTTCCCGCCGTGGTCGATATTGAAGCGCGTGCAACACCCTTCATCGAGTATGATTCTGCCATTGTCCGACTCGTGGAGCAGGCTTGAATTGTGCTCTACAAGATTTATTATCGGAATCAAATCCCAGCAAGGCCGGTCGTAGGGCATGGGGATAAAATTCTCATATCCCACACGCAAGGGGTGCGACGCATCGAAGTCGCCGACGGCCGATGATGCCGGATATCGTACTTTGTCGCCCACCTCGAAACCACTTGCCACCATGAGCGTTGGCCATGATTCTATCACCTTTCGCGACGCGACGCTGTCTTGCAGTATATTCCATTCTGCCGGAGATTGTACGTTGAAATTTCCTCCCATGAAATCAAGACGACGCACTTTCCGTCTCACCAAATCCATACCGCTAAGGCTACTGTATTCATCGGCAGGGCTTTCAAGCAGGCGTGCGAGGTTGGTTAGCGGACCGATAGCAATTATATGCATCGACGTGTCGGCACTGAGAGCCAATTGTCGCCGCATCATCTTGTAGGATTCGGCATCGTTGATGTCAAGAGAGTCGCGATTGCCGGCTAATGAGTCGTAGGCCTTGGCAAGATAATTGCCTTCGTCGGTGTTCACTCCGTGGAACACATAGCCGTAATCGGGTGTGCCGCTGCCATATTTCGCATAGTAGCCCTTGGTGAATGCCATAGCTAATGGATTTGCTTTGCTGACGCTTATCCCCACAATCTTCACTTTCCCACAACGCTCATAGTTGATGAGCATCTGCAAGGCGAGCAGATCGTCGATGTCGTTGCCAAGGTCGGTATCGAGTATCACATGCAGCGGTTCAGGCTGTGTGGCACTTTTCTTGCTTCGGCACGCTGTCGTGCCGAAAGCAAGCAGTGCTAATAAACCTAAAATACCCAAAAACTTATACCTATTATTTATCTGAAAGCTCATTGTGTCGGGATATAAATGTCAAAGTTTCTTCAATCGACGGAATGGAAGGCTGTGCGCCGTTGCGCGTAACCGATATTGCAGCTGCTGCCGAGGCAAATCGCAAGATCTCCAAATCCACAGCCTTCCGGCGTGCGTATGCCACGGCAAAAGCACCGCAGAACGTGTCGCCGGCACCTACGGTGTCGATTGCCTTCACCTGAAAAGAGGGAATCGTAGCCGAGGTGCCATTGGCACAGGCAAAATATGCTCCTTTAGAGCCAAGTGTAATTACCACATTTTTCACACCGCGTTTCAAAAGGCGCCGCGCTGCTTCGGCAGTGTCCTCACTGCCCGAAATTATGGCTGCTTCAGTCTCATTGAGTATCATTACGTCTGTGAGAGCCATCATTTCGTCATCGACGTCGCACACCGGAGCCGGATTGTAGATTACCGGCACACCGGCATCATGAGCTATCTGTGCCGCGCATTTCACCGAGCTATAGGGTATCTCGGCTTGCATCACCACAGCGTCGACTCCGGCTATGAGTTCCTTCACTGCCGCTATGCGCTCGCATGTGAGCATTGCATTGGCTCCGGGATTCACCGTGATGATATTCTCACCTTTCTTGTCAACCACAATCAAGGCTATTCCCGTGCTTGCGTCGGGAGTGCGTATCACTGCCGAGCAATCCAGGCCCTCACTCTTGAAATGACTCAATAGCGCATCGCCTATGCCGTCGGTTCCTATCGCTGTCACAAAGCTCACTTCTCCTCCAAGCCGGGCGGCGGCAACTGCCTGATTTGCACCTTTGCCTCCATTAGCTTGCATAAACACTCCATTGCCGATGGTCTCACCGGCTTGAGGCAATCTCGACACATAGGAGCAGAAATCCACGTTTGTGCTGCCTACGACGGCTATTCTTGGTCTTTTACCATTCATGCGTTTTAGTTCTTTTTTTGGTATTTTGAATTATTACTGTCCGCTAAACCATAAAAAGTCGAGTCCAACTTCTTGAATGGCAG
>JBJEKJ010000103.1:0-23211 GCA_051878575.1 Muribaculaceae bacterium
TTGATTTTTCTTATTCACCGGGCGTAAAAAATCTCTTTTTTATGTATCTTTGCAATTTGAAACAACGATTATGGGGTACGAGCCGATTCATATTGACGTGGACATGCTGCTGCGCACGAAGCTACCGAGGTATTACCGATATATCCCCGGAGCGCTGATTCGTTGGCTGAAGCATACAATCTGTCAGGATGAGTTCAACGACCTGCTTGATCACAATGCGGGAAAGGAGGGCGAGGAGTTTGCCTGCTCGGTGTTGCGCTATCTCGACGTGAAAGTGCGCGCGAGGGGCTTGGACGAGCTGCCTGCCGGCGACGGGCGTTATGTGTTTGCCTCAAATCATCCGCTTGGCGGGCTCGACGGGGTGGCGCTTATCGCACTGCTCGGCTCACATTTCGGAGGCAAGCTGAAATGCGTGGTCAACGATATGCTGATGCAGGTGCGCCCGCTATCAGGGGTGTTCCTGCCGGCCAACAAGCACGGGCGGCAAAGCGAGAGCGCCGTGAGAGCCATAAACGAGGCTTTTGCCGGCGATTGCCAGATGCTCTATTTCCCTGCCGGATTGTGCTCCCGGCGCATGAGGGGAGGCGAGATTGCCGACCTTGAGTGGAAAAAGTCGTTCATAGCCAAGAGCGTGGAGTATCACCGAGATGTGGTTCCGGTGTATTTCAGCGGGCAGAATTCCGATTTTTTCTATAAATTCGCCTCGTGGCGCAAGCGACTGGGGCTGAAACTGAATATTGAGATGATTTATCTTCCAGGAGAGGTGTTCAAGAGCCGAGGGAAGGAGTTTGAGATAATTATAGGCAAGCCGATACCATGGCAGACGTTCACCGGCGACAAGCGCCGAGAGGAATATGCCGCCGAGGTGAGGGCTACTGTCTATAAACTAAAAACTATTTAAGATTATTGCTATGGAACCTATCATAGAGCCTATAGATACCGATTTGATTATCGCCGAGTTGACGCCTGAGCGCTTTTTGCGAAAGACCAACAAGGGCAATAACGAGATATACATAATCGACGCGCACTGTGCGCCAAACACCATGCGCGAGCTTGGCCGACTTCGCGAGATTGCATTCCGCACGGCAGGAGGCGGCACCGGGAAGGCTTGCGACATCGATGAGTTCGACGTCATGCCGAAGCCGTGCCGACAGCTGATAGTGTGGAATCCTGCCGACAAGGAGATTCTTGGCGGATATCGCTTCATACTCGGTGAGGATATAGCTTTCGACGCATGTGGAGTGCCGCAGATTGCCACTTCGCACATGTTTCATTTCTCAAAGCGCTTTGTCAGCGACTACCTGCCGGTGACGATTGAGCTCGGACGCTCGTTCGTGAGGCTGGAGTATCAGTCGAGCAAGGTGGGGGCAAAGGCTATTTTCGTGCTCGACAACCTTTGGGATGGACTGGGGGCTCTCACGGTGGTGTATCCGCAAATAAAGTATCTGTTCGGAAAGGTGACCATGTATCCCAACTACTCGGCCGAGTGCCGCGACCTCCTGCTGGCTTTCCTCGGCGAGTATTTCCCCGATAATGACGAGCTTGTGCGTCCTATCGAGCCCCTGAGGGTGAAATATACCATCGACGACTTCAGGGAGCTTATCAAGGGTGATGATTTCAAGGACGACTATCGCCGCGTGAACGGCTACATACGCGACCACGGATTCAATATACCGCCGCTCGTGAACGCGTATATGGGCTTGTCGTCGACCATGCGCATGTTTGGCACGGCCATCAACTATGAGTTTGGCGACGTGGAGGAGAGTGGAATATTTTTGTCGATCGACGAAATAACCGATGAGAAGAAAAACCGTCATATCCAGACGTTTGCCTCTACACGCTGACGTGGCGTGGCTTAGGAGGCACATCATGCGCGCCATTTGGCGCTTGGCTGCGGCCGTATGTGCGGTGGCGAGCTCACTATGTGCCTCGGCTGCCGAGCACGAGACTGCCATTGGAGCGTCGTTGACCACCAATGTGGGCAATGGCGACTTCGCCCCGTCGTATGCGATGTCGAATGTGGGCGGCGTGGTCACGCAGGCTAATTCCATGCTCGCAAGGGCTCAGGCCGAGTATTCGCTCACAGGAGTAGGGCGGTTCTCATTCTATGTGGGCGCCGACGTGATTGGCGGAGGCTCGTCGGACACTGAATACGGACTTTACGACGCCGAGCGCGGCGAGTTGCACTATCGCGGCGTCAATCAGGCTCGCGTGTGGTTGCAGCAGCTATATGGCACGGTGGAGTTCCGAAGCATTTTCCTGACGCTCGGTATGCGCGATCGGGGGTCGGTGCTCGTGAACCGCGAGCTGAGCAGCGGCGACCTGTGCATGTCGGGCAACGCACGCCCCATGCCGGGCGTGACAGCCGGATTCGGCGATTTCCGCAACATTCCGCTCACATCGAAGTGGCTTCAGATTTGCGGCGAGATAGGCTATTTCAAGGCCCTCGACTCGAAATGGATGGAGAATCACTACAATTACCGCAACTACAATATCACCACCGGATATGTGCTTCACTACAAGTATCTGCATCTGCGCACAAATCCCGACAAGCCATTCTCGCTCACCGTGGGAATGCAGTCGGCGTGCCAGATTGGAGGAACGAGCCGCAATTTCTTCAATGGCGTGCAGCTGTCGGAAATTTCGACCAAAGTGGGCTTGAAGCAGATTCTCAAGGCATTTATCCCGAGCTCGGGTGGCTCGGGCGGCCCCGAGGGCGACCAAATCTACTATGAGGGCAATCACCTCGGCACCTGGGACTTGATGGGGCGCTACAGCTTCGGCTCGGGCGACGAGCTGAGGCTCTACTACCAGTCGCCGTGGGAGGATGGCTCGGGCATAGGCAAGCTGAATGGATTCGACGGGATGTATGGAGTGGAGTACACCTCGGCGCGGCAGGGCCTCGTGGAGGGCGCGGTGATAGAGTATATCGACCTTATGAACCAAAGCGGGCCGATGCACTGGGCTCCGGCCGACTTCCCCGGAACGCCGATTCTCGGACAGGCAACCGGTGCCGACGACTATTACAACAACTATTTCTACAACGGATATCAATACTACGGCATGTCGCTCGGCTCTCCGATGATTCGCACTGCCATCTACAATACCGACGGCTATCCGCGCATCACCGACAACCGCATCAGGGGATTCCACACCGCCGTGTGCGGGCATCTTGCGGCCGATGTGCGCTATATGGCCAAATTCGGCTACCGGCGCTCGCACGGAACGCCTTTCGTGCCACTGTCGGAGCCGCGTAGCACCACCTCGATGCTGATTGAGGGAAGCTATGACTTTGGCGGCAAACTGAGCGGGCTGTCGGTGTGTGGGAAGGTGGCCGGCGACTTCGGCTCGCTGCTCGGCAACAATTTCGGCGTGATGGTGACCGTGGGCTACAATGGCCGTTTTTAAGAGTTATGAATAAGGATAAGCTATGATGGGTAACCTACTGAAATACTTTAGATGCATTGTCGTCGTGGCAATAGTGCTGACGATAGTGGCGGCTTGTACAAAGAATAACGGCGATATAGGCGTGTGGTTCGGGCTGTGGAAGGTGACTTCGGTGGAGGTCGACGGCTCGGCCGACCGCAAATATAAGGGAAATGTGTATTTCAGCTTCCAGAACACCACTTTCGAGCAGAAACTCGTGAAAGATGACCACAGCGTTAAGCAGGTGTTCGGTGAGTGGAGGGAGGCCGACGGGAAGATGACAATCATATTTCCCGACAAGCGCTACTATCCGCTCGACGGATATATGCGAGGCGACAGCGTGGAGAATGTGCTCGCTGTGGAGCGTCAGGCTGCCGACCGCATAAGTCTCACGCTCATTTCGGGCGAGAGGCAGGTGCTCTACAAGATGGAGAAGTGGCAGTAGCCCCATCGGCGGGGATGCCATTGCGGCATGGAATGAATTTGAAAATGTTAATAATCCTCATGATATGAAAGATTTGCTTAGGCGCATGAAGTGTTGGCTTGCGGGGCTGTCGTTCCGCACCGGCGTGGTGGTGCTTGCCTGCTGCGTGCCATTCTACATAATCTCGTTCGCGCAGATGCTGCTGCCTATAAGCGTCGAGGCGAAAGGCGTGCTGTGGGTGGTGTTTTTCGGGATGGCCAAGACAGCGCAGTATGGTGGACTGACAATTCTCGGCGTCGATGGATACCGTAGGCTGAAGGGCTATCTCAGCCGCAGGAAAAATGATAAAACCGAAGATAGGAAAGATGCTTAGCAACGAAGAATTTGAGAATCTGCGGGAGTTTCTCGACCGTGAGGCTGCCCGAATCAACAATGTCGACTTCATAGCCAACGACCCGGTGCAGTTCCCTCGTCGTTTCGGCCGCTTGCAGGACATAGAGATCGTGTCGCTGCTATCGGCGTCGATAGCATGGGGCAAGCGCAAGATGATTTGCAACAATTGCGAGAAAATGCTCTCCATTATGGAAAATGCGCCGATGGAATATGTGCTCGACGGCGCTTACGAGGCTTTGCCCGATGAGATGAACATTCATCGCACGTTTTTCGCGCGTAATTTCAAGTATATGCTTCGTGGCATGAACCGTATTCTTTCGCGCTATGGCTCGCTGCACGATTTTGCCACTGCCATGCGCGTTGCCGATAGTCCTACGCCCTCGTGGCGGCTCGTGGAGCTTATGCAGGAGGAATTCTCGGCCGCCAATGGTGGCGCCACCGACTCGCAGTGCCTGCCCACGCAGTTGGCCAACACGGCGCTGAAGCGCGTCAACATGGCGCTGCGATGGCTCGTGCGCGACGACGGCATAGTGGATATGGGTGTTTGGAGCGCCATCGACAAGTCGCAGCTGTTCATTCCGCTCGACGTGCATGTGGGCGACACGGCACGCTCGCTCGGCATGGTGGAGCGCAAGGCCAACGACAAGCGCACGGTGCTCGAGCTAACGGCGATGCTCAGGCGCATGCGGCCCGACGACCCTGTGATCTACGATTATGCCCTCTTTGGCATAGGCATAGGCGACAAGTATCTTGCTCCCACGGTGTGACGTCACTGCCTTATCTCATGATGCCGCGCTTGTTGAGCTCGGCCTGATAGCGGCGTGCGTTGGCACAGTGCTTGGCGTAATTGTCGGTGAAGTTGTGATATCCCGAGAAATCCTCTTTGGCGCACATATAGGTGTAGTCGTGCTGAGGAGCGTCGAGCACGGCATCGATGGTTGAGCTTTCGGGCAGGCGTATGGGGCCCGGTGGTAGTCCCTCATATTTATAGGTGTTGTAAGGCGAGTCGCATGCGAGCATGGCGAGCGTGATGCGGCGTATTCCGAAGTCGCCAAGCGCGAATTTCACCGTGGGATCGGCTTGCAGCTTCATTCCCTGCTTGAAGCGGTTGATGTATAGCCGCGCCACCATTCCGCGCTCGTCGCTTTTGGCGGTTTCCTCCTCCACAATCGATGCGATGACGCACACCTCGTCGGGCGTAAGCCCGAGTGCCTCGGCTTTCGCCTTGCGGCTGTCGGTCCAGAACCGGCGCGCGTATTTGGCAAGTCCGTTGATAAGAGCCTGTGGCGTCACGGCCCAGAAAAATTCGTAGGAGTCGGGAATCAGCACGTTCACCACATTGACGGTGTCCTTGCCGAGGCTTGCGCAGAAAGCGCTGTCGGCAAGCACCCTCAGCACGTCGTCCTTGCTCATCATGAAGCGAGCCGCGGCGCGCTCGGCAAATTGCTCCTTCGTGCGCACGTTGTGGAATGTGAATTTTATGCCCGTCTGGTGCTTGTTGCGTATTTTCCGTGCCACTGCTATGGGCGACTCTCCCTCAGCTATGCTGTAGGCTCCCGCACGCTTCGCGATGTCCACGTCGAGCAGCTTGAGCAGCGTCGCCACACGGTCGGCGAAGGCTCGTTCCTGACGGTCGGCGATTGAGTCGGCGAGCGTGGCGCCCGTCATCTCGGGATACACATATATTGTGGCACTTGTTTTGGCTCCTCCGAGCATATAGGGAGCGACGATGGCCGCTGCTGCGAGCAGCAGGGCTGCCACCGATGCCGTCGCGATGAGAATCACCTTTTTTTTGGACTTGTCCATGGCGAAAAATAAATTTGTTATGTCTTTTTCTCAAATGTGGTCGCAAAAATACTAAGAACGTGGAAAAATCACAATCTTTTATGCAAAAAACTTGGCTTGCCTTGAGATATTTGCAAAAAAGTCTTATATTTGCAAAAACGGCGTATGTGTCTAGTGCGGTAACTTGTAGTCATGCAAGGTCGTGCGGCGCCAGTGAGTGTGTTTTGTTATTAAAATCTAAACCAATATATAAGTATGGGTAAATCAGAAATAATAGCAAAGTGGAAGACGAACATCAAAGATTCGTTTGCCGAAATCAACAGCTTCGCATTCTCCTTCGGAGAGGAGGGCGTGATATTCGATCGATGGCTTGTGGGGTTGCTGCTCGTGATAGTCATCGTGCCGTTTCTCCTGTTCTCGGGAGCGACAAAGTCGACCTATTACGCCGACTATGTGCCGGTGAAGATGGCGGCGCGCCATGCCGCGGTGCTCTACGACACTCACGATATACTCTACTCGCACCGAATGAAGAATGTGAGGGAGATTGCTAAAATCAAGAAGGGCGACAGCCTCACGGTGCTTGCCTACAGCACCGGTTATATGTCGTTTCAGGTTCAGACGTCGAGGGGCGAGCGCGGATTCGTGAGGTTCGACGTGCTTGGCGATTCGCTTGTGGCCAAAAGCCAGGCTACGCTTGGCGACGACGTGTGCATGAAGGGCGAGTTTGTGCAGTTTGTCGGCTACGACTATGGCACGAAGAAGAAACCGAAGAATGACTTTAAGTTTAAATTCGGCGATGCGGTGACGTCGACCTACCTCTATCCCCGCTTCATCCCGACGTGCTCTTTCGGAGTGCCCGAATTCAAGGGCGACGCGGTGTCGACGGTTACTGCCGATTGGGTGCGCCGGCGCTTCAAGCCCGACATCACCACAAAGGCCGAGGTAGACAAGGAGTGGTATGGCTATCCGCTGACGGTGAGCGACAAAGGCGACCGCAAGATAGTGTCCTATCCGTTGAAGGTGAATGATTTCACAAAGGAAAAGGAATACACCACCATGGAGGTGACCTACGACAAGGGAGTGGTGCACAGCTATGTCTACAAGAAGGAGGAGTCGATGGGATGGCTGCTATCGTTGCTCCCTTACGCCTCCAAGATTCAGTCGCTTCCGATTTGTGCCATGATACAGAGCAATCCTATCACGGTAGAGGCCAAAATAAAGAGTGTTGACGATGTGCTCGACGAGCCCAATGCCGTGGAGAAGTGGATAAAATCCAATTTATTCAATTTCAAGCTGCCCGGATGGCTTCAGATTATATTGGGATTGGCGGTTTTGCTCGTGGCGCTGCTGGTGGCGGCCTATTATTTGCACTGCGTGCTGATGCTCGTGCCGGCATTGGTGCAGTTTGTGGGATACGTCTATCCGCTGCCCAATTTCCTGTTCAAGATAATCATCACAGTGGCGCTGTTCCTCGGTGGCGAATTGCTATATCTCCTCGTTGGCGGCCTCAACTGGTTCTTGGCCTTGATTCTCGCGGCATATCTTGTGTATCAGTGGAAGAAGTGGATGAACTGGGCGAGATACGCCCGTTGCAGCTCGTGCGGACACATGTACACACTCAGTTCCACCGACTTCCGCGACGGAGGGACAAGCTACTACGACAAGGTGAACTACCGTGTCACCACTCGCGGAGGCCGTGAAATCGACCGCACCGAGACGTCGCGCGAGCATCGCAAGATTGTAACCGTCTATGAGGACTTGGCCTGCTCTCATTGCGGCGCTGAATTCACTTGCACGCACCACAACGACATGCATGCATAGCTTGATTCACGGACGACTCCCGAGCTTTCCCGTGTAGGTCTCGCCCGCGGTTGCCGCAATTTGCCAAAATGCGGCCGGCGGTGGGCGGTGAGCAGCGTGCGGCCGCGTGGCGAGAAACTTTTTTTCGCCGGGATTTTGTTATTATTTGAAATTTTATGCTAAATTTGCGCAATGAACGAGTGTGTCGGGTGAAACTTGACTGTGATGCGCCTGCGTGCGTGTTGTGCTCAATCGATCGTGCAATAGTTCGGCATATTCAATGCAAATAATACTTAAATATTTAATAATGAATAAGTTGATTTTTAAATTGGGGGGGGTAATTCTTGCTCTTTTGATGGCGCTGCCGGTGCAGGCCCAGCCCAAGCTCAAATTCTCGGTAGCGAGTTTTGAGGAGGATCCCACCGATTTGTCGGCGCAGAGTGCCGAGTACAGGAAGATGGATGGCAGCGGCTCGCTATATGCCATCATCAAGGTTACGTCAAACAATCCCGACGACGACCTGCGGGAGTATCGGTTCAATTTCGGCAACTTGAAAAGCTCTGTCGAGGACCACGACGGCGAGCTGTGGGTTTATGTGCAGATGAATGCCAAGACGGTTACGATAACCCGTGAGGGCTACGAGACTGTTAGGCGCTACGACCTGCGCACCAATATCAAGCCCGGAAAGAACTATGTGATGCAGCTCACGTCGGCCCGACGCACCGTCTATAAGCAGATGGTGAAATTTGCCGTCACACCGCCTGAGAGCAATGCGGTGGTGATGGTTAAGAGTAGCAAGGAGGGTGCGAGCGAGGTGCTTTTCGGCATTGTCGACGGCTCGACCGGCGAGGTGGCAAAGAGCCTTGAGCTCGGCAGCTACACCTACCGCGTGGTAGCCAACAATTATCACGAGACTACCGGACGTTTTCTCCTCGGCAAGCGCGACACGCTGTTCGTAGAGACTGTAGACCTGCGGCCAAACTTTGCCACAGTGACGCTCACTGCCGGGCAGGACGCCGAGATATATGTGAATGGCGACCTCAAAGGCACGGGCACCTGGACCGGCAATCTTACAGCCGGCAACTATCAGGTGGAATGTCGCCAAGTCAATCACAAACCAAGCCAACAGTATATAACCGTTGAGGAGAACGTGAGCAAGACCTACGCTCTCACACCTCCGACACCGATCACCGGCACCCTCGCCGTGTCGACCACACCGCTCGGAGCGAGAATTGAGGTCGACGGCAAGAGCTATGGCGTAACACCGCGCAATATCGACATTATTATAGGCAGCCACAAGGTCACTTTGTCGAAACAGAACTACAAGACAGAGACGGTGAATGTGGAGGTGAAAGAGAATGAGACTACCGACGTGGAAGTGCGTCTGAGTGACTTGGCAAAGATGAAAATCACATCGCGCCCTTTCGGAGCGGAGTTGAGCATCGACGGCAAGAAAGTGGGCAATACGCCATACGAGAAGGAGATGGCGTCGGGCGACTACACACTGCGCCTCACGGCCCCAAAATACCGCACATACGAGAAGCGCATCCATCTCGACAGCTCAAACCCTACTGTCAATATAAAACTCAAGCGACAGTATCAGCAGCGAGCAGCCGTATATCTGCAAGTAGGCGGTCAAGTCGGCACACTGATGGGCGTAGGCGGAGCTATAGGCTTCTACGTCGGCAACGTGAATATAGAGGCCAATGTCACTATGGGAATGGCAAATGAGAAGATTTATGTGAATTTTGCCGATGGCACCGACCCGAGTCTCGAGGAGCTGAAGCCCATGTGCTTCGGTGGCCGCGTAGGTTACGGAATAATCATAGGCACTCGCATGCGCCTCACTCCGCAAGTGGGAGCAAGCGTGGTGTCGGTCAAGGACAACCGGATAGCCACCTACGCACTTTGTGCCACTGCCGGATTGCGCTTTGAGTATGCCGTATCAGCCCATTTCGGCATCAGTGCCACCGGCGAGGGCAGCTTTGCGTTGAGCAAGAAGGATGCCTTCAAGCAACTTGAGGAAATATCGTCGAAAGTGAAGGGATGGGGCACAGGCGGCAGCTTGCGCATAGGAGCCTATGTGAATTTCTAACATAAACACACAAAATCATGAATATGAAGCATTTCAGAGCAATATATTTCGTAGGTGCAGTGATGGCACTTGCCGGCTGCACCAATCAGGAACTGACAAGCGATATGACACTCAGCTACACCCCGAAGTCGATTTGGGTGGGTGCCACTTCAGTGACATTCGGGGCGAGCGACAACCTTACGGCCACATTGCCGGTTAAGGCTATGAATACTTCGTGGAATATCTCGGGTGAGCCCGAGTGGGTCGCCGTAAGTCCCAAGCAG
Organism: Muribaculaceae bacterium; assembly: GCA_051878575.1. Classification (GTDB taxonomy): domain Bacteria; phylum Bacteroidota; class Bacteroidia; order Bacteroidales; family Muribaculaceae; genus CALZFJ01. The sequence goes on from JBJEKJ010000103.1 coordinate 10,187, forward strand.
GGCGAGTCGAGTGCCAATGTGTCTCTCACGGCACAGGAAAACAAGTCGGCTGACGAGAGCCGTGTGGGAGTGCTCAACTTCAAGGCAAGCGACTTCAATGTTGACAAGATGATTTCCGTCAGCCAGAGTCAGGCGAAAGCTGAGATAACGCCGTCCACTACAAGCATCTCGGCAAAAGCGGCGGCGTCGAGCGAGAATGTCATCGTGACTGCCAACGTGGAATGGGTTGCAACGTGCGAAAGCACGTGGATTACGCTCGGCAAGAGCGGCAACACGCTCAATGTGGCATGGCAGGAGAATACCGGGGTGCCGAGAAGCACGACCGTTCACTTGAAGCGAGTTTCAACAGGCTCTACACTTGCCACCATTCAGGTGGCGCAAGGCGAGGCCGGAGTGACAGGTAGCACCGAAACAATGACGTTTGATGTGAACGGTGAGGAGAAAACCTACACTTTCGATGCCGAGGCGTCGTGGACAGCCACCACAAGCGATGCGTCGTGGCTCACAGTGAGTCCTGCAAATGGGTCGGCAGGCACAAAGCAGGTGAAAATCACCGCCTTGCCTAACTACCAAACCAACGACCGCAGCGGATTCGTGTATATAAAAATAGGCGATGCAACCAAGCTCGAAATCCCTGTGAGACAAACCGGCGTGAAAATGAGCGTGAGTGAATCGGCTGTGAAATTTGAATCCGGAGCGGAAACAAAAACCGTGACCATTACATCGAATGTGGCTTGGCAGATAATAGATAAGCCATCGTGGATTAAGGTAGCTCCACAAACGGGAGCAATAGGTGCGACCACGGTGGAGATTAGTGCGAATGAGAATGTAAACAGTGATTCGAGAAACGGCAGAGTTAGCTTTGCCATTAGCGGTGGAACAAACAGCATAGTATCGGTGAGCGTCAGCCAGAACGGTGCGCACCTTTCTGAAGTGCCAAATGTGCTCGAAATCACAAGCTACGCACAGTCGGTTGCAATTGATGTTACAGCTACCGGTCTTTGGATGGTTTCGGCTTCAAGCGACTGGATTAAAGTGTCGCCTACCGAACACACCGGCGATGGCGTGCTTGTGATTGATGTTGAGGAGAATACCTCCGAGGTGAAGCGTACAGGCACAGTTACAATCATTCAGCCGGGTATGCAGGATACTCAGACTATCACAATCAATCAGGAAGGAAAGACGTTCACCGTCGATTGCAGCGATGTGATAGCCTCGGCTAATCCTTGCACCGTGAGCTTAAGTGTAGCATCGGGTGTGAACTGGATGGTGGAGAGTGAGGTCAATTGGCTCACGCCATCGCCGATGCAAGGCTCCGGCAACGGGGAGATTAAGGTGGGCGTAGCTTTCAATCCATCTGTCACGAAGCGTGACGGAAATCTTAAATTCAATGCCGACGGCAAGGGTACGACCTTGTTCTCATTCAGTCAGCCGGGGCGCACTGTAAGCGTTGATGCAGAGCTTATAGCGTTCAGCAGCAGCGGTGGAGAGTCGCAGGTGGTGACGGTAGCAGCCGACGGCGAATTTGAGGTGACTGCAAACCGTGAGTGGATTACCGTGAACCGCCGGCCGGGAGCAAACACATTCACTATCACTGTGCCGGCACTCACCGCTGAGGCTGCTCGTGGTGGTGAGGTAGTGATAAAGCTCACAGGTGTGCCAAGCGGTGAGGGAACGCTCACACGCACTATTAAAGTCACTCAGGCAATCACGAGCGTGGGGCTTGGTGGATTTGAAGATGATGAGGACTGGAACTAATAAGAACTATTAACAGAAGAAACAATGAAAACAATAAGATATTTTTCAAGCATCGTGGCATTGCTACTTCTTGCTGTGGCATCTTCGTGCAGCGATGGCGATGTTATTGACAACATTGCAGATGAAGCGACCCACACCGCTATTATGACTATTGATGGCGGTATCCGCGGATTTGACGACAGCCGTGCCGATGCCGAAGGTTGGAGTGACGGCGACAAATTGTACTTGAATTTCAGCACCAACAATGGCGCGGTTTCGGGCGTTGCCACATACAATAAGTCAATTGACTCTTGGAGCGTCACCTATAGCGGAACGCTTACCGAAGGCACAGCCACAAAGTGTGAGGCATATTTCTTTGATGGAGAAACATCGCAGAACGGTTCAGAAGTAACATTCAATGCACTTACGGCAGTCTTTGCCGACAAGAGCGCATACTATGTGTGCAAAGATGGAGCAATCTCACTCACGGCGATGCTTGTTCCGCAAACAGCACGTTTCCGCTTCAAAGGCACGCCGGGAACAGCGTTCTCGGTATCGGGATGCGAAAGTTTTGCCGGTTTTGCCTCACAGTCTTTGCAACAGTCTTCAACTGAAGTTGCAATGCAGATAGCAGATGACGGATATTCGCCTTACATTTATGGTTTTATTGCTTACGGAAATAGCATACTTGTTGTGCGAAACGGAGAATGGGCATACTCTCGCTCAATGAGTAGTTCAAATTTTGCTTCAGGCAAATCAGGTTGGTTTTCATTGCCTACAGAAAGCAGTTATGCCGGATGGGAAAAGTGGGAAGGTAATAAAAAAATTATAACGGTGAATGGCGTGTCGTTTAAAATGGTTCTTGTGGAGGCAGGAACTTTCACTATGGGAGCGACATCGGAGCAGACGGGAGCATACCGTAATGAATCACCGGCACATCAGGTTACTCTTACGAAGGATTACTATATGGGAGAAACTGAGGTGACACAGGCACTGTGGTATGCCGTGATGGGTCAGAAGCCTACATCCGATGGAGATTTTCAATGGACAAGAGACTTGGGGCTTGGTGATAATTATCCTGCATATTATATATCATGGTATGATTGCCAAGAGTTTATCACGAAGTTGAATCAGTTGACTGGATTGACATTCCGCTTGCCGACAGAGGCTGAGTGGGAGTATGCCGCCCGTGGTGGCAACAAGGCTACTACACAGACGCTATATAGTGGCAGTAACACAATCGGAGATGTGGCGTGGTATCGGGATAACAGCTCGTCAAGTACACACATTGTAGCCGGGAAGAAGGCAAATGCTCTCGGGCTGTATGATATGAGCGGCAATGTATGGGAGTGGTGCAATGACTGGTATGGCAGTTATAGCAGTGGGGCGCAGACTGACCCTACAGGACCTTCGGGTGGGTCTTACCGCGTGTTGCGCGGTGGTAGCTGGAGCAGCGTCGCTGCTTACTGCCGCGTAGCGTACCGTAGCTTCGACTCTGTGACTTACCGCGACGACTTCGGTATGCGCCTGGTCCTTGGGGAGCCACTTCCCGAAACGAAACCTGAGCTGGAGGAAACTAAAACTGTCACAGCCAATGGCGTGACATTCAAGATGAAGCTTGTGGAGGCAGGAACATTCACTATGGGAGCTACATCTGAGCAGACGGGAGCAGAAAGTGATGAATCACCGGCACATCAAGTGACATTGACGAAGGATTACTATATAGGAGAGACGGAGGTGACACAGGCATTGTGGTATGCAGTGATGGGTCAGAAGCCTACATCCGATGGATCCCAATGGGAATCAAGTTATGGTCTTGGTGATAATTATCCTGCATATTATATATCATGGAACGATTGCCAAGAGTTTATAACGAAGTTGAATCAGTTGACTGGATTGACATTCCGCTTGCCGACCGAGGCTGAGTGGGAGTATGCCGCCCGTGGTGGCAACAAGGCTACTACACAGACGCTATATAGTGGCAGTAACACAATCGGAGATGTGGCGTGGTATCGGGATAACAGCTCGTCAAGTACACACATTGTAGCCGGGAAGAAGGCAAATGCGCTTGGGCTATATGATATGAGTGGCAATGTATGGGAGTTGTGCAATGACTGGTATGACAGTTATAGCAGTGGGGCGCAGACTGACCCTACAGGACCTTCGAGTGGGTCACACCGCGTGTTGCGCGGTGGTAGCTGGTTCAGCAGCGCTACTTACTGCCGTGTAGCGAACCGTAGCAGCAACTCTGTGACTGGCCGCAACTACAACAGCGGTATGCGCCTAGCTCTCACAGCGAAATAAAACCGAATGATAGCAAGATTTCATCAAACAAATCACCACATTGCGGATTGCAATGTGGTGATTTGTTCGGCTTTCTCAATGAGTTTGAAGGGTGCAGGAAATGGACTACCATAATCGCGTATCTACGACACGCTGCCGCTTTTTGAATTATAGCACCCCCACACAGCCGGCACCTGCGGCACTAACTGTGTGGGGCTAACTACAATCGCGTACCTCCGGCACGCTACTCGCTCCGCTCGCCACTTGGTGACGAATATTGGCACGCTACCGCTTCTTTTACATTATATACCCCACACAGCCGGCACCTCCGGCGCTGCCTGTGTGGGGCTAACCACAATCGCGTACCTCCGGCACGCTACTCGCTCCGCTCGCCATGGTGGCGGATATCGGCACGCTGCCGCTTCTTTTACATTACATACCCCACACAGCCAGTACCTGCGGCACTAACTGTGTGGGGCTAACCATAATCGCGTACCTCCGGCACGCTGCTCGCTCCGCTCGCCACTTGGTGACGGATATCGGCATCGCTGCCGCTTCTTTAATAATCTCACCCCCCCACACAGCCGGCACCTCCGGCGCTGACTGTGTGGGGCTAACCATAATCGCGTACCTCCGGCACGCTGCCGCTTCTTTTACATCACATACCCCACACAGCCGGCACCTGCGGCGCTGACTGTGTGGGGCTAACCACAATCGCGTACCTCCGGCACGCTGCTCGTTCCGCTCGCCACTTGGTGACGGATATCGGCACGCTGCCGCTTCTTTTACATCACATACCCCACACAGCCAGTACCTGCGGCACTAACTGTGTGGGGCTAACCACAATCGCGTACCTCCGGCACGCTACTCGCTCCGCTCGCCATGGTGGCGGACTGTGGCATTGCTCCGCTCGTCTTTTGGGGCAGATGGTGGCAAAATTACCCATGCTGAACCGTGAGGCACAGTAGCACTTGTCCCATGCAAGAGTGTTGCGAGAGGAGCGAGCGGTGCAGTGTCACCCTCAGCCACATAGGGCGAGAGGAGCGAGCAGTGCAATGTCACCATCAGCCACGAAGGACGAGAGGAGCGGGCAGTGCAGTGTCACCATCAGCAACATAAGGCGAGTGGAGCGAGCGGTGCCTCGGAGAGGCACGATTGTGGTTAGCCTCGGGTTGGTAACGTCGAAGATGTTGCCAACCCGGGGGTGACAAAACGCCCCCATCCCTGTAGCGTGTCGTAGATACGCGATTATGGTATCCCCCCAAAAAAATGTATCTATGATAAAACCTAATAACGCCGCGCCTGGCAAATACTAATAACGCTACGGCATTGCTGATGGATTTAGCCCAAATCGGAGGAGGGGTCGAGGAGGAAATCGTAGATGTTGATGAATAGGATGCCGTTTTCGTCGTGACTTTTTATTGTGTGGTCGCCCACTACCACTATTTTCTTGAATCCATCATCGATTCGTCGAAGCGAATTGGTTTCTTGGTCGATTTTGTCCTGAGTGGGTAGCGCGAAAGCCGATTGCACATAGAGGCGACGATCGCCCTTGTTGCACACGAAATCCACTTCAAATTGCGTGCGCAGGCTCTTGCCATCGGCATCTTTACCATTGACCGTCACAACGCCGACATCTACATTATACCCCCTGTATCTCAACTCATTGTAGATTATATTCTCCATTTGGTGGGTTTTCTCCATTTGCCTGAAATTGAGGAGACTGTTCCGAAGTCCTAAATCGCTGAAATAAAATTTTATAGGCGTGCCGATATACTTTTTCCCCTTCACATCATAGCGATTGGCTTGATCAACGAGAAAGGCATCGGCAAAATAGTCGATGTAATCTTTGATTGTGGCAGGAGAGATTTTGACGTTTTTCACCGTTGCGAATGTATTCGACAGCTTTTGTGGATTCGTAAGTCCTCCAATGCCTGAAGCAAGCATCAATAGCAATTCTTCAAATTCCGCACTGTTTCTCACGCGGTTGCGTTGAAGGATGTCGATAATGTAGGTCTCTTGTATCAGACTCTTTAGTGTGCTGATTTTGAACTCATCATCGGGCTGAAGGACTACCGGAGGCAGCCCTCCAAACTTCATATAGGCAGCGAGCGCATCTCCTTTCGAGCCTTGAAAACACGATATGAATTCGCTGAAAGAGAGGGGCGACACGTGAATCTGATACCCGCGTCCGCGAAATTCGGTGACAACATCTTTTGAAAGGAAGCGGGCGTTGCTGCCGGTGACGTAAATGTCGGTATTCGGTAGGTGCAAGAGTCCGTTAATGACATCCACAAACTCGCCGAGTAGCTGAATCTCATCAAGTAGGATGTAATACATCCTACCGTCAGTCAGGCGACTTTTGACGAAATCGTAGAACACTTCGGGATTGCGGTATTTGCGGTTGGCAAAATCATCGAATTGCATTTCAATGATATGCTCATCGTCGACGCCATCACTCCTGAGCTGCTTCTTGAATATGTTGAACAGTAGGAACGACTTGCCACTTCTTCTAATTCCGGTCACTACTTTCACCATTCCATTGTGCCGGCTGCGAAGGAGCTGATTCAGGTATTTGTTTCTTTCTATAATCATAACGCCTATCTTGGATTTTTGCGTAAATACGCATTTTTCTAACGCAAAAATAGGCAAAAACGGCGGTTTTACAAAAGATTTTTGCGTAAATACGCATTTTTCTAAGCTAAAAGCCCGTTTTTTGTTTCGCCCGATGCCGAGTCGTGCCATGGCATTGGAGGGTGGCGGTCGTAAATGCGGTGAGCGGAGATTCCATCCTGTAGGGTGCGCCCCTTGTTTTGCCATGTTTTGCCATGTTTCGGCTGTAATGCTGCATTTTGGCTTCGGATTTTTGGTTTTGTGCTCCGAAATGCGTAATTTTACACAAAATTTTAAATCAAAGTTTAATAGCATACTATTTTTCGTAATTAGGAGATGAGGATTAATAGAATTTTGAGTGTGATTGTGGCTGTGGTTGCAGTGTCGCTTCCGGCCGCTGCCATCAACTGGGACGAGATTACGCGATCGGGGAAATACTACTACGGTGTCGGGCAAGGCGCCGACGAGGCCGATGCCACCGAGCAGGCTAAGGCTCAGATTGCCGGGTCGATAGCCACCAACGTATGGAGCACATTCTCGATGGAATCGGACGAGCGCCGCAATCTTGGTGAGGTGGACCGTCGCGACCTGTTGCAGATGCGCGTGAAGACTTACTCCAACGCCACGCTCACCAATCTCCAATTGTGGGACGTGACCGGTAAGGAGCCCAATGTGACGGTGCGCATGTATATTGCCGCCGAGGAGGTGCAGAAAATATTCGACGCCCGCAAGGACCTTGCCCGCACGATAATGAACAATGCCGGCCGCTTCCTCGAGAACCGCCGCATTGACCTTGCGCTGCAATACTATTATTCGGCTTACGCTCTCGTGCGCTCGCTCCAGCATCCCTATGAGCTCAAGGATGCCAATGGCCAAGAGCTGATAGTGACAATACCGGCTATCATTGAGGAAATTCTCGGCAACATAAGCGTGGAGTTTGCCGGTCGCGACGGCGACCGTGTCGACCTGATGTTCAAATACAAGGGCGAGCCGGTGTCGAGCTTGGAGTTCAAATACAACGACGGGCGCAGCGACGAATGTTCGGGAACGGCCAAGGACGGCCGCGGAATGATGGAGATGATTCCGGGCTATCCCTCGGAAGTGTATCACCTTTCGGTTGACTATGTGGGACTGTCGCAAGCCCGGGGTGATGCCGACCTCTACAGCGTGCTCCAGTCGATGCCGGTGAAGATCTTTGCCAGCGCCGAGATGAAGGTGACCGACACCGGCAAAAAGAGTGCCGTAGTGCAGCAGGTGAAGGATACGGCACCTGTCGTGCCGTCGATGCCCGTTGCCGACGGCAGCAATAGCGGCGGCAAGGCGGTGATGCCCGCCGGCGCATACGATTTCTCGGCATGCGCACGCACCGTGGAGACGGTGGTCAACGCATTCATTCGCCGCAACAGCCTCGCCGCCGACACGTGCTTCACTCCCGAGGGGTTCGAGCGCTACCGCGCGCTGATGAAATATGGCAACGCCCGTGTGGTGGGAAAGCCTGAGTTGCGATACTACAAGGCTCAGGACGGCTATGTGGTGTCGCGCGGACTGCGTATGTCGTTCAGCTTCAATGGAGTGGTGAAGAAGACCTTTGTGGAGGATGTGGTTTTCACCCTCGACCGCAATGCGAAAATCGACAATGTGACTTTCGGCCTCGGGAAGGTTGCCCAGGACGGCATTTTGCTGAAAGAGGCTCCCGGATGGGACAATGCCACCCGTGAGATGCTGCTTGAGTTCATGGAAAACTACAAGACGGCCTACTGCCTGAAAGACTCGGTGTATATCCGCAACATTTTCGACGACAATGCAACTATAATAGTGGGCAGGGTGGCGCGTCGCAACCAATTTGTCGACACCGACCGTGGCATGAGCGCCCGTGGTAAGGAGGTGATTCGCTACAACCGACTCACAAAGGACCAGTATCTCAAGAATCTGCGCCGCACGTTCGACAGCAACGAGTTTATCAACCTGCGCTTCACCCGCAACGAGATTCAGTGGCTCGAGAAATACGACAAAGAGCGGTTGTTTGCCATCGAGATAGGTCAGGAGTATTGCAGCTCCACCTACGGCGACAAGGGCTACCTGTTCCTGCTCGTCGACATGACCGACCCTGAGGCCCCGCTCATAAAAATCCGCACATGGCAGCCCAACGAGGAGGATATCTCGAAGCTCTACAACGCCGGCGATTTCCGCAACGACTAATCCCTGCGGCGTGATGTGGGCATGGCTTGCCGGTTCACGATTTCCGGCTTGCCGATTCACTGCCGTCGTGCTGTCGGTTTTTCTGCCGTCCTTCCGTCGTTTCCCCGTTTTCCCGCCTGAGAATCCAAAACCGTTTTCCCGTGGGGCGAGAAACTTTTTCGCCGGGATTTAATGAAATGTTGGGGAAATAGCGTTATATTTGTAGGTCGAAACGGAAAACATAGATTATTTATGGCTAAAAGTCGCAAAAATAAGTCGGCAGACGGGACGAAGGTCGCTTTAGAACGTCAAGTGATAGATTTTTACAATCGGGAGAACCATGTCCCGTACAACTACAAGCAAGTGTCGGCCGCTGTCGGAGCCGACACTCCCAAACTGCGGTCGAAGGTCGTGGAGGTGCTTGAGGAGCTTGCCCTTGAGGGCTATCTCATCGAGACCACGCCCGGGAAATTCAAGGCCACCACGCGCAGCACCGTGGCCGACGGCGTGTTCGTGCGCCGCAGCAACGGCAAGAACAGCGTGGTGATAAGCGACGGCGAGGAGAAGTCGATATTCGTGGCCGAGCGCAACTCCATGCATGCCCTCAATGGCGACAAGGTGCGCGTGCACATCTGCGCCCGCCGCAAAGGCTGTGAGCCCGAGGCCGAGGTGATAGAGGTGCTCGAGAAGCTCGACCAGGTGTTCATCGGTACGCTTCAGGTGGAGAAATACTATGCCAATCTCCTCACCGACAGCAAATATCTTGCCACCGACATCTTCATTCCCAAGAATAAGCTCAAGGGCGGCGTGAACGGCGACAAGGCCGTGGTGCGCATCGTGGAGTGGCCCGACAACGCCAACAGCCCCGTGGGCGAGGTTGTCGACGTGCTCGGCTCCTCGGGCGACAACAATGCCGAGATTCACGCCATTCTTGCCGAATACGGCCTTCCCTACAAGTATCCCGATGCGGTGACCAAGGCCGCCGAGCGCATAGCCGACGATATCACCCCCGAGGAGATTGCCCGCCGCAAGGACTTCCGCGACGTTATAACCTTCACCATCGACCCTCGCGACGCCAAGGACTTCGACGACGCGCTGTCGCTACAGAAGTTGCCTAACGGCAACTGGCAGGTGGGAATACATATTGCCGACGTGACTCACTATGTGAAGCCCGGCACCATCATCGACAAGGAGGCCGAGAAGCGTGCCACATCGGTGTATCTCGTTGACCGCACCGTGCCCATGCTCCCCGAGCGCCTGTGCAACGGCGTGTGCTCGCTGCGTCCCAATGAGGAGAAGCTGGCATTCTCGTGCATCGTGGAGATGGACAACAATGCCAAAGTGCTCGCAACCGACATTTGCCGCACGGTGATAAAGAGCGACCGCCGGTTCACCTACGAGGAGGCTCAGGAGATTATTGAGACCGGCGTGGGCGACTATGCCGAGCAGGTGCTCACCCTCGACCATCTTGCGAAGATTCTGCGCAAGTCGCGCTTCGAGAACGGCTCGGTGGAGTTCGACCGCTGCGAGGTGCGCTTCGACATCGACGAGAACGGCCGTCCGGTCGACGTGTTCTTCAAGGTGTCGAAAGATGCCAACAAGCTCGTGGAGGAGTTCATGCTCCTTGCCAACAAGAAGGTGGCCGAGCGCATAGGCATAGCCCCCAAGGGGAAGAAGCCGAAAGCATTCGTGTATCGCATCCACGACGAGCCCAATTCCGACAAGCTCGAGAACCTCTCCACCCTCGTGCGCACTTTCGGGTACAAGATAAAGACCAAAGGCAACGCGACCGACGTGAACAAGTCGCTCAACAAGATGCTGCGCGACATCAAGGGCAAGGGCGAGGAGAATCTGCTCTCCATCCTTGCCATACGCTCCATGGCAAAGGCCGTCTACTCCACGGTGAACATAGGCCACTACGGGCTCGCCTTCGACTACTACACGCACTTCACATCGCCCATACGCCGCTATCCCGACATGATGGTGCACCGCCTCTTGGAGAAGTATCTCGGCGGCGGACGCAGCGTGAACCAGGCCAAGCTCGAGGACGAGTGCAAGCACTCGAGCGACATGGAGCAGCTTGCCGCAAGCGCCGAGCGCGCCTCGATAAAGTACAAGCAGGTGGAATATCTCGGCGAGCGCCTCGGAGGCGTCTACGAGGGCACCATCTCGGGCGTCACCGAGTGGGGCCTCTATGTGGAAATCGACGAGAACAAGTGCGAGGGCCTGGTGCCCATCCGCGACCTCGACGACGACTACTATGAGTTCGACGAGAAGAACTACTGCCTGATAGGCCGTCGCCGCAACCGCCGCTATCAGCTCGGCGACCATGTGACCATACAGATAGCCCGCGCCGACTTGGTGAAGAAGCAGCTCGACTTCGTTCTCGTCGACGAGCACAATCCGGCAGGCAGCCACCGCATCGACAAGGCTCCCATCACCGAGTCGCGCTCACGCATGGCACAGCCCACACAACCCACGAAGCCCACAAAGCGCTCCAAAGGCAAGGGCAAGGGCAAGACCAAATCGGGGAAGAAAAAACGCTAAAAAATCGGGTTTCGGGCGGTGAGCGCCGAAAAACGGGGATTAAATATGGATTTTTTTCTTTAATTGTTGTAAATACGCTGAAAAAAAGGTAATTTTGTGAACAAATCGGAGAACAATCAATAAATAACAATAATTAATAACTAAATTCAGAACTACTATGTGGTTAACAAACTCTTCTGTAGGAAGAAAAGTGGTAATGTCGGTTACCGGACTTTTCCTAATCCTATTTGTGACCTTCCATGTGCTGATGAATGCGGTGGCAATATTCTGGCCGTGCGCCTATAATGCCATCTGTGAGTTCCTCGGCGCAAATTGGTATGCGTTGATCGGAACAGCAGTGCTTGCTGCCGGTTTCGTGCTTCACATCATCTATGCCTTCTGGCTTACCTTGCAGAACCGCAAGGCTCGCGGCAACAATGCCTACGAGGTGAGCAAGCGCCCGAAGAATGTGGAATGGGCTTCGCAGAACATGCTCGTTCTCGGCATCATCGTTGTGTGCTTCATGGGCGTGCACCTTATCCAATTCTGGGCAAAGATGCAGCTCCCCGAGATGCTCGGCGAGGAGGTAGAATCGGGAATGGTGTATGTGTATGAGGCCTTCAAGTGCCCGTGGACACTGCCTATCTACCTTATCGGCTTCGCAGCCCTTTGGTTCCACCTCACTCACGGTTTCTGGAGCGCGTTCCAGTCGCTCGGAACCAACAACAGCAATTGGGAGAAGCGCTTCAAGTCGATTGGCTGCGCATGGGCCACTGTGGTGTGCCTTCTCTTTGCCGTGGAGGCTGTAGTGTTCACACTGCAAGCCAACTGCCCCGACTGCCAAGCCAAGATGGTGCAGTGCGACCAGGCTAAGCCCTGCCACGATGGCGTATGCCCCGAGCAACCCGCCTGCTGCAAGGATGCTGCCGCTTGCCCCGAGAAGCCCGCTTGCTGCAAGGAGAAAGCCGAGTGCCCGAAATCCGAAGGCTGTGGAGAGTGTGAGGCTCACGAAGGCTGTCCTAACGAACAAAAAGCTGAGTAAAGATTCTATTAACAATTAAATTTCAATTAAAAATGGAAGATAATAAGAAAACTACAACAACTGCTCAGCCCGTCATCGACTCTAAGATTCCTGAAGGTCCTGTAGCTGAGAAGTGGACTAACTATAAAGCACACCAGAAACTCGTCAACCCCGCCAACAAGCGCCGCCTCGACATCATCGTCGTGGGTACGGGTCTTGCCGGAGCGTCGGCTGCCTCTACGCTCGCCGAGATGGGCTTCAACGTGCTCAACTTCTGCATCCAAGACTCACCTCGCCGCGCTCACTCAATCGCCGCTCAGGGTGGTATCAATGCCGCCAAGAACTATCAGAACGACGGCGACTCGGTGTACCGCCTGTTCTACGACACGGTGAAGGGTGGTGACTACCGTGCCCGCGAGGCCAACGTGTACCGCCTTGCCGAGGTGTCAAACAATATCATCGACCAGTGCGTGGCACAGGGCGTTCCATTCGCCCGCGAATACGGAGGCTTGCTCGCCAACCGCTCATTCGGTGGCGCACAGGTGTCGCGTACATTCTATGCTAAGGGCCAGACCGGACAGCAGCTCCTTCTCGGCGCCTACTCGTCGCTCAACCGCCAAATCCAGCTCGGCAAGGTGAAAAGCTACAACCGCTATGAGATGCACGA
>JBJEKJ010000104.1:0-20036 GCA_051878575.1 Muribaculaceae bacterium
AGCTGAACAACTACCAGAGCTACCGCGACTTCATGGATGCCGATACGGCAAAGGTGGCATTATTCGGGAAGTCGCCTATCGGACTGAGCATGCAGGGCTCGGGATGCGACGTTACGGTAGGATTCAATTCTGCCGACAGAATATCGTGCCGATTCAGTGCCGATGGGGCCGATGCCAATATAGTGGAGTCGATTATAAGGCTGATGTGCAGCGTGGAGCCATCGCGCGACTTTGCCGACGATGACTTCGACGACTATGGCGATGATTTCGGTTCGGCAACTCCTATAGATGGATTCTCGGCATTCTAAGCTACATAAATAGGTTTAAAACAAGTAAATACATTTTATATGACACAGCAAAAATCAGGTGGCTACAGCCGCGCTTTCTGGGTGAGCAACTCGGTGGAAATGTTTGAGCGCATGGCCTATTATGCCATATTTATCGTTATTACGCTTTATCTCTCCAATACGCTTGGCTTCAACGATTTTGAGGCAAGCCTTATCTCCGGACTCTTCTCCGGCGGCCTATATTTGCTCCCAATCTTCACCGGAGCCTACGCCGACAAGATAGGATTCCGCCGCTCGTTGATTATAGCTTTTGCGCTGCTCACGGCGGGATATCTCGGACTTGCCGTGCTGCCAACGTTCCTTCAGAGTGCCGGACTTGTGGAGTATGGCGAGGTGACTCGGTTCAATGGCCTCCAGCAGTCGTCGCAGCGATGGCTCATAGTGCCTATTATGATAGTGCTAATGGTAGGCGGCTCGTTCATAAAGTCGACGATATCGGCATCGGTGGCAAAGGAGACTACCACTGAGAATCGCGCACGCGGCTATTCTATTTTCTACATGATGGTGAACATAGGCTCGTTCACGGGAAAGTCGATTATCGACCCGTTGCGCCATGCAATCGGCGATGAGGCGTATATAGCCATCAACTATTTCTCGGCTATAATGACCTTTGTGGCATTGGTGGCAGTGATTCTGCTATATCGCTCGGTGCACACTGCCGGTGAGGGAAAGAGCATGCGCGAGATAGGGGCCGGATTCGTCAGGGTGTTCACCAACTGGCGCTTAGTGTCGCTGATAATCATCGTCACCGGATTTTGGATTGTCCAGCAGCAGCTTTATGCCACTATGCCCAAATACGTCATCCGCATGGCAGGCGAGGCGGCCCGTCCGGGTTGGATTGCCAATGTGAATCCGCTTGTGGTGGTGTGCTGTGTGGGCTTTGTGACGCGCCTTATGGCCAAGCGCTCGGCAATCACGTCGATTACTATAGGAATGTTCCTTATCCCGCTTTCGGCGATGCTTATGGCTTGTGGCAACCTGCTTGAGAGCGAGGTTATTGCAGGAATGTCGAATATAACGCTTATGATGATAGTGGGAATAGTGTTTCAGGCATTGTCGGAGTGCTTCATCTCGCCACGCTATCTTGAGTATTTCTCCCTTCAGGCTCCAAAGGGCGAGGAGGGCCTATATCTTGGATTCAGCCATCTTGACTCATTCCTGTCGTCGATTTTCGGATTCGGCATATCGGGAATATTGCTCACAAAGTATTGTCCCGACCCCGCATTGTTCGACAGCCGAGCGGCTTGGGAGGCGGCAAGCGTCAATGCGCACTATATTTGGTATTATTTTGCGGCTATCGGACTTGTCTCGGCAATTCTGCTGCTGATTTTTGCGCTTGTAACGCGCCATTGCGACCGCAAGTCGGCATTGAGGAAATAGCATAACAGTCATTAGCGGATAAAATAAGGCGGCTGCTCCTCGTAGGTGAGGAAGTAGCCGCCTGTCTTGTTGAAAGATTGAGCAAATCGAGCCGGCCGACAAGATGTGAAATAAAGAATTTGTGAGGAAAGTTGGCAATGAGCAAGAATTAAACTATTTTTGTGGGAAGTTTCCATTTGCCGGTATTGATATGTGACATTCTCATGTTTCAGCCTGTATAAGTGATACTGCGTGGCCGATGGAAACTGTGTAACTAATAGAAATTGAAAAGGTATGAACGTCAGCGAAATATTGAAGGACCGAAAGTCGACGGGATTCTCGTTTGAGGTGTTGCCTCCATTGAAGGGGAAAAGTATAAACCAACTATTTGCCAATATCGACAAATTGATGGAATTTGACCCGCTATACATTAATATCACCACCCATCGAAGCGAGATGGTGTTCAAGAGTACCGACGACGGGCTG
Organism: Muribaculaceae bacterium; assembly: GCA_051878575.1. Taxonomy (GTDB): domain Bacteria; phylum Bacteroidota; class Bacteroidia; order Bacteroidales; family Muribaculaceae; genus CALZFJ01. Next base: position 2,193 of record JBJEKJ010000104.1, read on the forward strand.
TATCGCTGCATCACCGAGCGTAGTCGTCCGGGCACGGTGGCGGTGGCGACTGCCATACAGCAGAAATATGGCGTACCGGCAGTGCCGCATATCATTTGTAGCGGATTCTCAAAGTCGGAAACCGAATATGCTCTTATCGACTTGAACTTCCTCGGCATCGACAATCTGCTGATTCTGCGTGGCGACAAGGCGAAGCATGAGAATCGCTTCGTGCCGGTGGATAACGGACATAGTTTCGCATACGAGCTTGAGATGCAGGTGAACCGCTTCAACGAAGGATACTTTGCCGACGGAACCAAAATGGACATAATAAGCCACAACAAGTTCTCCTATGGCGTGGCGGGCTATCCCGAGAAGCACGACGAGGCACCCAACGCCGAGATCGACCTTGCGTATCTGAAGAAGAAAGTGGAACTCGGGGCAAGCTATATCGTCACACAGATGTTTTTCGACAACAGGAAATTCTATGATTTCGTCGACCGGTGCCGTGCCGTCGGTATCGACGTGCCGATAATTCCCGGATTGAAGCCGATAGTGAACTGCAATCAGCTCACCGTGCTGCCGAAGGTGTTCCACGTCGATCTTCCGAGTGAGCTCGCCTCGCAGCTGCACGAATGTGCCGACAACGACGCTGCCAAGCAGGTGGGCATAGAGTGGTGTACGATGCAGGCGCGCGACCTTATGGCCCACGGTGTGCCAAGCATTCATTTCTATTCCCACAATGCCACCGAGAGCGTGCGCAAAGTAGCCCTGAATATTTATTGACATCTTATCACCGATATGAAATTCAGCGATATCATAGGCAACCAAGCCGCCAAAGACCACTTGCGGCATATTATCGACCGCGACACCATTCCGCACGCACTGCTCATTCACGGTGCGCCCGGAACCGGCAAACTTGCGTTGGCTCGTGCCGCGGCACAATATATTCACTGCACCAACCGCCGCAACGGCGAGCCTTGCGGTGAGTGTCCGTCGTGCCGGCAGCATCAGTCGTTCAACCATGCCGACACATTCTTCTCGTTCCCCATAGTGAAGAAAAAGGGATATGCCGTGAGCGATGACTACATAACAGAGTGGAAGTCGTTCTTGCTCAACAACCCGGTGGAGAGCTTCGAGCGGTGGCTCGACGAGCTGAGGGCCGACAACTCTCAGCCGATTATATATGTGAACGAGAGTGAGAGCATCATTCACAAGATGAGCTATGTGTCGTATTCCTCAAAATACAAGGTGCTGATAATGTGGCTTCCCGAGAAGATGAAGGAGGATTGCGCCAATAAGTTGCTGAAACTGCTTGAGGAGCCTTTCAGCGACTCGCTTTTCATTCTTGTGAGCGAGAACGCCAAAGCGATATTGCCCACCATATTCTCGCGAGTGCAGCGTCTTGAGATGAAAAAACTGTCGACTCCCGAGGTGGCCGACTATCTGCAAAGCCGCTACGGGCTCAATGAGCAGGATGCGTTTGCCGTGGCCGCGCCTGCCGATGGAAACATTCTTGTGGCCGAGGAGAACATAGCGCTCGATGGCGAGAACAAGGAATTTTTCCAATATTTCACGTCGCTGATGCGCCTCGCCTACACTCGCGACTTGAAGTCGCTGAAAAAGTGGTCGGAGGAGGTCCATGCCTTCAAGCGCGAGAAGACTCGCCGGTTCCTGCAATACGCCGCCAGGATGATACGCGAGAACTTCATCTACAATTTGCACCACAGCGAGCTGAACTATCTGAACCGCTCGGAGGAGCAGTTCAGCACGCGTTTTGCCCCGTTTATCAATGCTGCCAATGTGGAGCAGATGATTCGCGAGATTGAGACAGCCGAAACCGACATCCAGGGCAATGCCAATGGCAAAATCGTGCTTTTCGACTTTGCCATAAGAATAACAATACTCATAAAGCGTTAAATGCCATCGACTATGCCGGCTCCAACTCCTTTCCTACGCCTTGTGGCACAGGCTTTTGTCGATAATTATGCCGACAGCCTGCACGACATCTGCTTCATCTTTCCCAACCGCCGCAGCGGAGTGTTCTTCTTGAAAGAATTGGCATCGATAGTGCAAAAGCCCACGTTGTCGCCCGAAGTGATCACCATATCCGATTTCCTATGCGACGTGACCGGCAGCGTGGAGGCTACAAAGATAGAGCTACTGCTTATCCTCTATGAGAACTATCGGAAAATTGCCGGCGATGGCGCCGACGATTTCGACCGATTCTCGTTTTGGGGCGATATTATCCTCAACGACTTCAACGACGTGGATAAGTATCTCGCCATGCCCGATGATATTTTCAAGAACGTACGCGACTTTAAAAGTATAAGGTCGAATTACCTCACCGAGGAGCAGAAGGAGGTGATAAGCCGATATTTCGGCGAGAATGCCGTGCAACAGTCCGACGTAGAGCGCTTCTGGCAAGACTCTACAGTCTACGATGGCAAGAGCACAAAGCGCTTCTTCAATATTTGGGATATACTTCTCCCGCTATATCGCAGTTTCAACGACGACCTTGCCGGCCGCGGACTATCTTATTCGGGGAAAATCTACCGTGATGCTGTGGAGCGGATAAAGAATATGGGGGCCGAAGAATTTCCGCACAGGAAATATGTGTTTGTGGGATTCAATGTGTTGTCGCTCTCGGAGATAAAGATTTTTGAATACCTGAAACTCAAAGGAATAGCCGACTACTATTGGGACTGCAACTCTCCGGCCTTGCTCGACGAGAACAATAAGGCCTCATGGTTCATAAGCAAGAATGTGAGAATGTTCCCGCCGGAGCTCGACTTGCATGAGCCCGAGATAAAGAGTTTCAGCCCAATCAACGTGGTGGGAATCCCATCGAATGTGGGGCAGACCAAATATGCATCCACCATAATCGAGCGCCTTATTGCCGAGAAAGCCATTGCTGATCCCTCCGATGCCATCAACACTGCCATCGTTCTGCCCGACGAGGGGCTTTTCCTGCCCCTGCTCGACTCGGTGAGCGAGAAGATTACCGGGGTCAACATCACGATGGGCTATCCATTGCGCATGTCGGGGATTGCCGTGTTTCTCAATTTGATAGCCAAGATGCACAAGCAGGCGCGCAAGAGCGGCGACGACTATGCCTATTTCCATGATGACCTGAAAGACCTCATGGCGCATCCTTTTGCCAAGAGCATAGCCTCGGAGGAGGTTGAGTGCGTGAGCGCCTACCTGATGCAGAGTAGGGCGTTCTATGTGGCGAGCGCCACGCTTGCCCGGCTTGCGCCACGCTTGTCGGTAATATTCGAGCCTGTGCGCGACACCACGTCGACATCCGAGCTTATCGACTATGTGGCGCGAATAGTGGGCTTTGTGGAGAAGATGCTGATGCAAGGCGACACGATATCGTCTGAGTCGGTGGAAATGGGCTTCATAGCGCAATATATGGACCTGTTTCTGCAACTTGCGGGAACGATAGGAAAATACGACATCAAGATGAATGAGAACACCTTCTTCTTCCTTGTCGGTCGTATGATTTCGTCGGCCAAAATCGCCTTTGAGGGCGAGCCTTTGAAGGGACTTCAGATAATGGGCGTGCTTGAGACACGGTGCATGGACTTTGAGAACCTCATTGTCCTCTCGATGAATGAGCGCGTCTTTCCGCGCAAGCACTATTCGCGGTCGTTCATTCCCAACAATTTACGCCGCGGATTCGGCATGGCAACGGTGGAGTTTCAAGACTGCATGTACGCCTATTACTTCTACCGCATGATAAGTCGTGCGAAGAACATATACATGCTCTACGACGCGCGCACCCAGTCGCTCGGCTCGGGAGAGCACTCCCGCTATATAGAGCAGCTTAAGACTCTTTATCCCGATGCCGAGATACGCCATAGCGTGGCAAGTTTCAAGATCACGGTGCCCAAGGAGATTGAGATAAACATGCCCAAGGACAAGCGAATAATGGAGCGTCTCGACCGCTACCGCACTCCCGGCTCAGGCGCATTTCTCTCGGCAAGCGCCATCAATATGTATATCAACTGTCCGCTGATGTTCTATTTTGAGAAAGTGGAGGATTTCAAGATTGCCGACGACGTGACCGAGTTCATGGACGCAAGCACTTTGGGAACTATCGTGCACTCGGTGATGGAGCAGATTTACAGCGTGATGAGCGATGGCGGTCGGCAGAAAATCACCGAGGCCCGGATTCACCGGCTGCTCGCTCAGGATGATAAAACCATTTACGACACGGTGATGCGCACCATCAACAGCGTCTACTTCAACAAGGAGAATTGCACCGACATAACAACCGGCGAGACTATGCTCGTGAGCGATGCCATAATCTATTATGTGAGGAATATTCTTGCCTATGACGCTCGCATAGGGGGATTCACCTTCGTGCAGGCCGAGAAGCGTGAGGAGATTGTGTGGACATTAGAGGAGGGGCTGAGCATCAACATGCGTCAATATATCGACCGTGTCGACATCGCAGGTACCGGAGTCGACGGAGAGACGTCGTTGCGCATCGTCGACTACAAGACCGGCAAGGACAAGACCTCGGCGGCATCGATGGAGATGCTTTTCAAGGCCGAGTCGGCCGACCGTCGCAAAGCTATGTTCCAGCTTATGCTATATTGCAACATATATGCCCAATCGCATAAAACCGATGAACCGATAAGGCCCATTATCTACACCGTGCGATCCATTGACGACTCGGGCTTCACTATAGGACGAAACAGCGTGACCGACTATCACGATGTGAATCAAGATTTCCTAAACGCATTCGTTCCAGTGATAAAGGAGATGTTCAATAATGACGTGCCGTTCTATCAGGCAAAAAACGCCAAGCATTGTGAATATTGCAAGTTTGCCTCTTTCTGCCACCGATAGGGGCCACTGGCAGGAGCCGGGCAAAGAAACATGAAGGATTCTATATGGCGTGCCACGATATTCCGGTGCGACTACCACGCATAACACTCAATTATTGCATGAAAATTGCCGAAAAAACAGGGCAAATGTTGTGAAGCTATTGATTATTCGGGAAATAATTCATACCTTTGCACCGCTTTTTAACGAAACTCCCGTGTGATGGGAAATTAAGAGCAAAACGACACTTAATTTTTAGTAACACAAAAACAAAACAAAATGAAGACATTCCAACTTGAAGCAGAACCGAGAACCGTTCTCGGCAAGAAGGCCAGCAAGGCACTTCGCAACGACTCAAAAATTCCTGTAGTTCTCAACGGCGGCAAGATTGTCGACCTTCCTTACACCGGAAAGTTGGCTGAGGGCGAGAAAGTGGTTGAGCTTTGCAACAACAAAGGTATCATCACTACCGACCTTACAGTGACTACTGAGGCTGTCCGCAAGCTTATCTACAGCCCCGATATTTACGCTATCGAATTGACGGTTAACGGCCAGAAGAAGAACGCTATCCTCAAGGATCTCCAGTTCCACCCCGTAACCGACAAGGTGCTCCACATCGACCTGCTTGAGGTGAACGATGAGAAGCCTGTAACAATCGAGGTGCCCGTGAAGCTCGAAGGCCACGCCGAGGGTGTAAAGGCCGGTGGTAAGCTCACTCTCTCGATGAAGAAACTCAAAGTTCGCGCTATCTACACTGCAATTCCCGAGCGTATCGTGGTGAACGTGGACAACATCAAGCTCGGCCAGTCGCTTAAGGTTGGCGATCTCCACTATGAGGGACTTGAGCTTGTGAATGCCAAGAATGCAGTGGTTTGCGCCGTTCAATTGACTCGTGCCGCTCGTGGCGCACAGGCAGCAGCCGCCAACGCATGACAATGAGCTGAAAAAACGTCTTGACCATTATTAGAGAAAGATGAAATTTTTGATTGTAGGACTGGGGAATATCGGCAGTGAATACCGTAATACCCGCCACAACATAGGATTTAACGTATTGGATGCCTTGGCTGAGGCATCCAATACTTCTTTTAGCACTCAGCGCTATGGCGACGTGGCCACGATGAGGCTAAAAAACAAAAGTCTTGTGTTGCTGAAGCCCTCCACTTACATGAACCTCAGTGGCGACGCCGTGCGCTATTGGCGCAACAAGGAGAACATCGAGATTGAGAACATCCTTATTGTAGTCGACGACCTCTCGCTGCCTTTCGGTGCCATAAGAATGAAGGGCAAGGGGAGCGACGGCGGACACAACGGATTGAAGAATATCACTCTCGCCTTGCAGACCGAGGCCTATCCGCGCCTGCGGTTCGGCATCGGCAACGACTTTCCGCGAGGAGCCCAAATCGACTATGTGTTGGGGCACTTCACCGCCGAGCAGCAGGAGCTGATGCCCGAGCGGCTTAAGGTGGCTGTGGAGGCGATAAAGAGTTTCTGCCTCGCTGGTTTGCCTTTCACAATGACTCATTTCAACAATAAGTAACATTCAATCCACCCAAATTATGCCAAAGGAGGAAGTCAGAATAGACAAATGGCTGTGGGCCACACGCATTTTCAAAACGCGTACCATAGCATCGGATGCCTGCAAGAAGGGACGTGTGACCATCAACGGCGTGAACGTGAAGCCTTCGCACAACATAAGAGTTGGCACCGTGGTTGAGGTGCGAAAGCCGCCGGTGACATATTCTTTTGAGGTGATAGGGCTTGTGGAGAACCGTGTGGGGGCCAAACTTGTGCCCAACTACTTGAGGAATGTTACCTCACCGGAGCAGTATGAGCTATTGGAGATGGTGAGAATAAGTGGATTCGTGAACCGGCAGAAAGGTCTCGGACGCCCAACGAAGAAGGAGGGCCGAGAACTGGCTCAGTTCACCGAGACGGCTTTTTTCGGATTCGACGATGACGACGAGTTCGACGATGACTTTGACTATGATGGCAATTGATGCCCATCCGCTTAACGAATATTGCCTATAAAAGCACATTAGATGTTTTTATAGGCTTTTGTGCTCGATTTGCACTATCTTTAGATAAGATAGGCTGCATCTCGACAAAAGAAATTTTAGCAAGCTAAATTTCTATTTGTGCTCGATTTGCACTATCTTTAGATAAGATAGGCGGCATCTCGACAAAAGAAATTTTAGCAAGCTAAATTTCTATTTGTGCTCGATTTGCACTATCTTTGCCATGAAAATGAAGATGTGGTTCAGATACATATCGGTGGGCTTGATAATGGTGTTTGTGCTCAGCTCAGTGCTGCAATTTCATCACCATGACGTGAACGGCGAAATTGACCTGTATAATTTCGACGTAGCTACGTGTATTGCCAATCATCGCTGTTGCCATGAGGAGAGTCCGGAGACTCACGACGAGCAGCACGATGATGATGCCGACTGCTCGCTGAAGCTCAGCACTCAGAAGCTGACGCGCCAAACGAATTTGTCGGACATTTACCGATATTCGGTGTTAATCTTCATTGCAATTCTGAATCCTCTGCTTAATGAGACTCTTGCCCGTCAATGCTCTCCTCTGCTTATTGAGAAGTCGATTGGTGTGCCGGCCGAGAGTAAATGCCCGCTATTGAGGCTGAGAGCCCCTCCGTATTTCATAGGTTGACTATGCCGCGAAGTGTAGCTTTGTGGCTGATTATGCCGCTGCGATGCCCCAATTGTGGGCGCTGTGGACGGCGCTTATTTCCATATATCAATTTAAGATCTAAAGAGTTATAACTTATGAAAATAAAATATTTAGCAATTTTCACTGCTTTGGTGGCCATGCCGGCTCTTTTCGGCTGTGGCGGCAGTGCTAATGGTGGGGAACATAATCACGTTCATGAGCATGAGGAACATGACCATGCACATGAGGAGCACGAAGAAGAACATGAAAATGAGCATGCCGGCGAGCATGGGCATGAGGGTGAGGAGCATGTCGATGGCGAGATTGTGTTCACGCCCGAGAAGGCCAAGCGATTCGGCGTGGTGACGGCGAAGGTGGAGCCTCGTGATTTCAACGACATAATTCGCGTGTCGGGAAAGATTCTGCCGGCGCAAGGCGACGAGGTGACGGTGATAGCACGCTCGGCAGGCGCGGTGAGGCTTGCCAAATCGGCGGTAGTAGGCACATTCTGTGCGCAAGGCAGCTCTATTGGCTACGTCTCGGCCAAGAACATAGTGGGTGGTGACGCCAATGAGGATGCCCGCATCACCTATATCAACGCCAAGAACGAGCTGGAGCGTATCACGCCTCTCTATAAGGAGAAGATAGTGACGCAGAAGGAGTATAATGCGGCTAAAGAGGCTTTCGACAAGGCCTACAACGCCTATAGCAACCGTGGAGGCAGTGGCGCTGGCACTCCTGCCGTTTGCCCCATTTCGGGTACGATAACGCAGATGTTCGTGACCGACGGCGCGTATGTCGAGGCCGGGGCCCCGATTGCCACGCTGTCTAAAAACGCCAAATTGCTGCTCCGTGCCGATCTCCCGGAGCGGTACGCAAAGTCGCTGCAATACATCAGGACGGCAACTTTCAAGCCTTCGTATAGCGACACCACTTTCGACCTCAGCGAGCTCCGCGGGGTGCGCACATCGTCGAATGTGGCGGTGACGTCGACACCGGGATATATCCCCGTGTGCTTCGAGTTTGCCAACGATGGCAGCGTGATACCCGGCACGTTTGCCGAGGTGAGCCTGATAGGTGCCGGCAAGCCCGGGTGCATCGTGGTGCCCGTAGGCGCGCTCACCGAGGAGCAGGGCGAATATTTCGTGTATGTGAGAATCGACGATGAGTGCTACATGAAGCGCAAGGTGAGCATAGGCATGAGCAATGGAAGGGAGACTGAGGTGCTTTCAGGTCTTGCGGCCGGCGAGGAGCTTGTGACCGAAGGCGCGATTATCATAAAGATGGCAGCCAATACAGGTGCCGTGCCCGGACATACCCACGAACACTAAATTACATTGAACGATGCTCAACAAAATCATAAAATTCTCATTGCACAATAGGATTCTGGTGCTATTGCTCACCTGTTTCCTATTGATAGGTGGAACATACGTAGTGGAGAACTCCGAGATCGACGTGTTCCCCGATTTGAATGCTCCCACCGTGGTGGTTATGACCGAGGCGCCGGGCTACGCTCCCGAGGAGGTGGAGAAAACGGTGACATTCCCTATAGAGACTGTGATGAACGGCGCCACCGACGTGCGCAGAGTGCGCTCATCGTCGTCGACGGGCTTCTCCATAGTGTGGGTGGAATTCGACTGGGGCACCGACATCTATAAGGCCCGACAGATAGTGTCGGAGAAGCTGTCGACGGTGGCCGACCAATTCCCCAACGGTGTCAACACTCCGGTTCTGGGGCCACAGTCGTCGATACTCGGCGAGATTCTAATAGTGAGCCTCACTGCCGACAGCACATCGCTCACCGACGTCCGCACGATTGCCGACCGCTCCATACGTCCGCGCATACTCTCGCTTGGCGGAATATCGGAGGTTCAGGTTATAGGCGGAGGCATCAGGGAATATCAGATTCTTCTCGACCTCGATAGGATGCGGCATTTCGACGTGTCGCTCGAGGAGGTGGAGCGGGCCACTGCCAACGTGAACAATAATGTGGGCGGAGGTATTCTCTATGAGTATGGCAACGAGTATATAATTAAGGGCGACATCAACACCACCAATCACAACGATATTGCCAATGTGGTGGTGCGAAGCGACGAGCGCGGCACAGTGCTCGTGAGCGACATCGCAACCGTGCAGGTGGGGGAGAAAAGCCCGTTGCTCGGACTTGGCTCGGAGAAAGGGAAGCCGGCGGTACTGCTCACTATCACCAAGCAGCCTAATTCCGACACCAACGAGATTACCGACGACATACTGTCGGCCCTCGACAAGATGAAGCTCACCTTGCCGGCCGACTTGCACATATCCACCGATACTTTCCGTCAGAGCAATTTCATCAACAGCTCGGTTAACAATATCCGTCAGTCGCTTCTCGAGGGCTCGGTGTTTGTGGTGATAGTGCTGTTCATATTCCTTATGAATGCACGCACCACCATAATCTCTCTTATTGCCCTTCCGCTCTCGGTGATAGTGGCTATGCTTATTCTCGCCGCATTGGGCTACACGGTGAACACAATGGTGCTCGGCGGTTTGGCCATAGCCATTGGCTCGCTTGTCGATGATGCCATAGTCGATGTGGAGAATGTGTACAAGCGGCTGCATGAGAACCGCTTGTTGCCGTCAAGTGAGCGGAAGCCGACTATCGAGGTGGTGTTCAGCGCCTCCACCGAGGTGCGAATGCCGATTTTCAACTCGTCGCTGATAATCATAGCCAGCTTCCTGCCGCTGTTTTTCCTCAGCGGAATGGAGGGTAGGCTGCTCATTCCGCTTGGAATAGCGTTCATCATAGCCCTTATGGCATCGACCATTGTGGCGCTCACCGTCACGCCCGTGCTGTGCAGCTATCTGCTTGGTGGCGCAAAGGCTAAGTCGGGCCGCGAGGCTGTGGTGACACGAAAGATGAAAGCGGGCTACAAGATGGCGCTGCAATGGGCGTTTAGCCACAAGTCGCTGCTTCTTGGAGCTACGGGCGGACTGCTTCTGCTGGCCGCAGCGTTTTTCTGCACGCTCGGTCGCAGCTTCCTGCCTCCATTCAATGAAGGGTCGTTCACCATCAATGTGAGCCTGATGCCGGGTGTGGCACTTGAGGAGTCGGACAAAATTGGCTGTGAGGCTGAGAAGATAATCCTCTCGGTGCCTGAAATCACCACAGTGTCGAGAAAGACCGGACGCGCCGAGCGCGCCGAGCACTCTTTCGGCGTCAACGTGTCGGAGATAGAGGCTCCATATATGATTGCCGACCGCACGAAGTCGGAAATCGTCAAGGAGCTGCGCCATAAGCTCTCGGAGATTCCGGGTGCCAACATCGAGATTGGACAGCCAATATCGCACCGCATCGATGCCATGCTCTCGGGCTCTAAGGCACAGATAGCCATTAAGATTTTCGGCAGCGATCTCAACACGCTATATCGCATAGGCAGCAGTGTCAAGAGTTGTATATCGAGCATCAACGGCATTGTCGACGTGAACGTGGAGCAGCAGATTGCCCGCCCGCAGCTGCACGTAAAGCCTCGGCGCGATCTGCTTGCGCGCTATGGCATCACTATGGAGCAATTCTCGCGTGCATTAGAGATAACGCTCGCCGGAGTCACGGTGTCGCAGGTGTATGAGGATGGATTGCCCTACGACCTCACGCTTCGCCTCTCCCGCGACGATTGCGACACTATGGAGAAGATCCGCAATATCACCATCGACAGCAATGTGGGCAAGATTCCACTCTCGCAGGTGGCCGACGTGGTGTCGTCCGACGGGCCCAACACCATCAATCGCGAGAACGTGAGCCGTCGCATTATAGTGTCGGCAAATGTGGCCGACCGCGATTTGCGCGGCGCCGTCAACGAGATTCAGGCAGCGGTGACAGAGAATGTAAAGTTGCCCGAGAACTACTATATAGTCTATGGCGGCCAGTTTGAGAGCGAGGCAAAGGCTTCACGCACGCTCGCAATAGCATCGTGCGTGGCGCTGCTCTTAGTGTTCATGCTGCTTTACCAGGAGTTCAAGAATACCACGCAATCGCTAATCATCCTTCTCAACCTGCCATTGGCCATGATAGGAGGCGTGTTGATTCTTTTCTTTACCTCGGGTGAGCTCAACATTCCGGCAATCATAGGCTTTATATCGCTGCTCGGCATAACGACGCGCAACGGAATGTTGCTCATGTCGCGCTACAACCATCTTCAAGCCGAGGGCAAAGGCCTTATGGAGCGCATATATATTGGCTCAGTCGACCGTCTGAGCCCTATAATCATGACCGCGCTCACTTCGGCACTCGCACTTATTCCGCTTGCACTTAAAAGCTCCGAGCCCGGCAATGAGATTCAGAGTCCGATGGCAATAGTGATTCTCGGCGGCTTGTTCACGTCGACGATACTCAATGTGTTCATTGTTCCGATTATCTACTACTTGTCGCATAGGCGTGAGTCGGGCGACTGATTTGTTTAACATCATCTAATTATAGAAAAATGAACAACCGATATATAGCAATAATACTGGCGGCTGTGGCAACTACGGCTGCGGCTGCCGGCGGCATCGAAGATGTGCTGTGCAGCATAGAGCGCAACAACAGTGCAATCAAGGCCGCGACAGCGTCGCTGCACGCCGACAGCATCGCCATTAGCGCGAGCAACAACTTCGAGGATCCCACGGTGGATTTCGAGTATAATTTTGGAAAGATTGGCGACAAGTGGGCTATAGGAGTATCGCAGGGATTTGACTGGCCGGGTGCGTATTCGGCGCGCGGCAGGGCCAACCGCGATCGCATCAAGGCCCTCGGCTCGGCTATGCTGACTCAGCGACTTGAGGTGCTCTATAATGCAAAAAACTTGTGCCTCAATGTGGTGTACACAAATCGCCAAATCGAGGCGCAAAGGCTCATTCTGAACAACGTGAACGAGCTCTACGACAAGTATTCGAAGGCGTTTGAGCATGGTGAGGCGTCGATTATCGACCTGAACAAGCTCAAAATAGAGCGTATAGCCGCAAGACAGGCTTTAGACGAGCTTGAAGTCAAGTTGGCGACGCTGAAAACTGAGCTGAAAGGACTTAACAACAATTCCGACTTTGCCACTGTGAGCCTCGACGCCCTCACAGCCTACCCCGCCGATGATCTTGCTCCAATCGACGAGTATGAGCAGGCCTTTGCAGCCTTTGACCCGCAGAATGCCTATTTCATGTATAGCGGCGAGGCAATAAAAAGCGATGTTAGGGCGTCAAAAATGGACTGTTTCCCTAAATTCGATCTCGGCTACAAGTACACCAACGAGCTTGGCGACGGCTTCAATGGTATCACCGTTGGGGCTTCGATTCCGCTATTCTCCAATCGCCGCAAGGTGGCAGCCGCAAAAGCCCGGGCAGCGACCAATGAGCTGTCACGCGCCTCATATAGCGATGAGAATACGGCACGTATCAAGTCCCAGTATGCCGAGGCGGTGTCGCTGAGTGCGCAGCTCACCCAATATGGCGACGTGATAGGCGACGAGAGCAATTTCACCATGTTGCGCAAGTCGCTCGACGGTGGACAGATGTCGCTCCTCGACTACCTCATGGAATTGCGCTATTTTCTTGAGGCAAAGTCGAAATATCTTGAGATTGAGCATTCCTATCATGCCACAATAGCCTCTTTGTCGCGCTATTCACTGCTGCGATAGACGGCTATAGGGCATTTGCCATTTTTTCTTTGCCTAATTTGGCGTAATATCGCAGATTTTCGTTAAATTTGCATAGCTAATTAATGTAACATTATAATACATAATTCAAAATGAAAGGTAAAATATTGGTGACAGGTGGAACCGGTTACATCGGTTCGCACACCGTGGTAGAGTTGCAGGCAGCAGGTTATGAGGTGGTAATCATCGACAACCTGTCTAACAGTAACAAGGAAGTCCTTGATGGTATAGAGAGAATCTCAGGCATCCGCCCGGTGTTTGTAGAGGCTGATTGCACGGATTTCGCAGCCCTCACTAAGTTGTTTGACGAGAATCCGGGAATCAACGGAATTATCAATTTCGCAGCCAGCAAGGCTGTGGGCGAGTCGGTTCAGAAGCCATTGTTGTATTATCGTAACAATCTTGTTACGCTAATCAACCTCCTTGAGCTGATGCCGAAATATGGCACAAAGGGAATAGTGTTCTCATCGTCGTGCACAGTCTATGGCGAGCCCGACGTGAATCCTGTAGACGAGACCGCTCCTATCAAGAAGGCTACGTCGCCCTATGGCAACACCAAGCAGATCTCAGAGGAGATAATCACCGACTATATTACCTCGGGCGCTCCTATCAAGAGCATTCTGCTGCGCTACTTCAATCCTGTAGGCGCGCATCCAAGTGCCGAGATTGGAGAACTCCCCAACGGTGTGCCTCAAAACCTTATCCCATTCCTCACGCAGACAGCTATCGGCATCCGCAAGGAGCTTAGTGTGTTTGGCAACGACTACAATACCCCCGATGGCTCGTGCATCCGCGACTTCATCAACGTGGTTGACCTTGCCAAAGCACATGTTAAGGCTCTTGAGCGCATGCTTGAGGATAAGAGCGAGGAGAAACTTGAGGTGTTCAATCTTGGTACGGGCGTAGGACTCTCGGTGCTTGAGCTTATCAACGCTTTTGAGACTGCTACCGGCGTGAAGGTGCCTCACAAGATCGTGGGACGTCGCGACGGCGATATCGAGAAGGTGTGGGCAAACCCCGACCGTGCCAACAACGTGCTTGGATGGAAAGCCACAACGTCGATAGAGGACACCATGCGCTCGGCATGGAACTGGCAGCTTAAGTTGCGTGAGCGCGGCATCATGTGACACGCCGATGCAGGCCTGCGTCAACTAATATCGGAAGATAATAGGAAATAATATTGATATTCAGACAATAAGCATGGATTTACTTCAACAGCGCATTGCACGCGATGGCAAGTTTCTGCCCGGTGGCGTGCTTAAGGTAGACAGTTTCTTGAATCATCAGATCGACCCGCGGCTCATGGAGCAGATAGGCGAGGAGATAGCACGCCTGTTTGCCGACAGCGGCATCACAAAGATTCTCACCATCGAGGCGAGCGGCATAGCTCCTGCATTGATGGCAGGCTTGAAGATGGGCGTTCCGGTGGTGTTTGCAAAGAAGCGCCTGCCGAGGACCATAAGCAATTCCTATACTGCTACGGTCAGTTCGTTCACCAAAGGCAAGGAATACCAGCTCATAGTGGACAAGCGCTATCTTGACAAGGACGACAATGTGCTTTTCGTGGATGATTTTCTCGCCTATGGCAATGCCGCGCTCGGTATTATCGACGTGTGCCGTCAGGCGGGAGCGCGGGTGGCCAATATGGCGTTTGTGATTGAGAAGGAGTTTCAGGATGGTCGTTCGCGCATTCTCGATGCCATGCCCGATGTCAGGCTTGAGAGCCTCGCCGTGGTGCAGTCGCGTGAGATAACCGATAAGGATTGTGAGTTCATGCAGATGGCAATCGACCTCTCGGTGGAGAATGTGGCCAATGGCGGCGGTCCGTTTGGTGCGGTCATCGTGCGCGACGGCAAAGTGGTGGCTACCGGAGTGAACCGCGTCACCGCCAATCACGATCCCACTGCACATGCCGAGGTTAGCGCCATTCGCAATGCATGTAGCGCTCTCGGCGATTTCAAGCTCGACGGCTGCGTGATTTACACGTCGTGTGAGCCGTGCCCGATGTGCCTCAGCGCCATCTATTGGGCTGGAATCAGTAAAATATATTATGGCAATACCAAGCAGGATGCCAAAATGATTGATTTCGACGACTCGTTCATCTACGATGAAATTGAGAAGACTACCGACAAACGCTCTATTCCGGCAATTGCACTGATGCGCAAGGCCGCACAGAAAGCGTTCACCGACTGGATGCAGAAAGCCGATAAAATTGAATATTAATTCACCGGATTATAAAAAGTGATATGACCTCCTGAAGCTGTTGAAACAGGCTTTTGGAGGTCATTTTATTCTTCGGTTGTATTCGCCGTATGTCAGCTCTGTGTAAATTTGCGTGCCGTTATGCTATCGCACGGCCCGGAATTTATTATGATAGTCGAGATTATGGCAGGACTAATGTGGCGGCGTCAATTCAAGCTGTTGAGCACGGCACGGATTTTCTCGTAGGTGGTGATGCGTGTGGGCACGAGCGGCAGTCGCAGCTCGTTCTCAATGAATCCCATCGCATTGAGCAGGCATTTCACACCGGCAGGGTTGCCGTCGACGAAAAGAAGGCTGAACAACTCGGTGAATCGGTGATGAATCAGCAGAGCCCGCTCGTAATCGCCCTCGAGTGCCAGACGCACCATACGGCTGAACTCTCGTGGGAAGGCATTGCCAATCACCGATATTACACCCACAGCGCCAAGCGTTATGAGTGGGAATGTGATGCCGTCGTCGCCCGAAATCACCATGAAGTCCTTAGGCTTGTTCTTGATGATTTCGTCCATTTGCGAGATGTTGCCCGAGGCCTCTTTCACGCCTATGATGTTCTCGAAGTCGCGTGCAAGTCTCAGACACGTCTCTGGAGCCATGTTCACCCCAGTGCGGCCGGGCACATTATAGAGAATCACCGGCACAGGCGAAGCCTCGGCGATAGCCTTATAGTGCTGGTAGATGCCCTCCTGCGAAGGCTTGTTGTAGTAGGGGACCACTGATAGAATTGCGCTGAAAGGCGACAAATCGGTATTTCTCACGGCATTCACCAGTGCCATGGTGTTGTTGCTTCCCATGCCAAGCACGAGAGGCACGCGTCCATGTACGCGCTCAACAACAAAATTACGTACTTCAACTTGCTCCTCGGGAGAAAGGGTCACGGTCTCTGCCGTGGTAGCCAAAACTACCAAATAGTCAATCCCGTTTTGTATCTGATATTCCAAAAGTCGGGCGAGAGCGTCGTAATCCACCGATTTGTCCTTGCGGAACGGTGTTATTAAAGCAACGCCCATACCCTTTAAGTTAATTCCTGCCATAAATATGATTTAACAACATTCTTTTTTTGATTACGCTACAAAATTAGTCATAAAACGGTGAAAGAGCAATTTTCTTTGCCAAAAAAGTTAGTTGTTATTGCCTGAATTTGTTCTGAATTTGTTTTGGCATGGTATTTGACGCAATAAATATCTACAAAAAGGCACTGAGAATGTCTGCCTTTGCATTAATGAATGTAAAACCAATAAAAATAGAGAACTTATGAATGAATTTGAGAAACTGATAGCGGGCGACAAGCCTGTGCTTGTGGATTTCTTTGCCACATGGTGTGGCCCGTGCAAAATGATGGCTCCTGTGCTCGAGGAGGTGAAAGGCAAGGTTGGTGATGCCGCCACAATTATTAAAGTCGACGTCGATCGTAACAATGCGTTGGCCATGAGCTATGGCATACAGTCGGTGCCCACGCTTATGCTGTTCAAGCAGGGGCAACTGCTGTGGCGTGCCTCGGGGGTGCAGCGTGCCGACGACCTTGTGCGGCTGATAAATTCTGAGGCTAAGAGGTAGGGTAGCTCGTTTTTGTTGGCTCTATGCTTGGAATATAACATTTTTTACTAACTTTGCAGAAGTTAGGCTGCATCTCGGCAAAACGCTCAAATGGGATTTGGCGATTTTGCGCTCGATTTGCTCTAACTTTGCAGAAGTTAGGCTGCATCTTGGCAAAACGCTCAAATGGGATTTGGCGATTTTGCACTCGATTTGCACTAACTTTGCCCTTTTTTAATATGATGTGAGAAATGGAAAGCAAGGCATTACTTGATTTGATAGCCAAGAAAATGGAGCGAAGTTCCGGCGATGTGGGCAAACTGCTCGATGGATTTGTGGCTGTGCTTGAAGAACGCTGTGGCGCTCTCGATAGTGTCGCTATTCCCGGTTTTGGCACTTTCGAGGCTAAAAAGAAGACTGAGCGTGTGACGGTGAATCCGGCATCGGGCAAGAAAATGCTCGTGCCGCCTAAAATCGTGCTTACGTTCAAGCCAAGCGCATTGTTGAAAAGTAAGTTAAGACAAGACGTATGAACGCGAAGATGACTTTCCCGGAGTTGGTGGAAGCCGTAGCGGCGGCCACCTCAAGCCCAAAGCGTGTGAGCGAGATTTTCCTCAAGGAACTTTTTGCCACTGTAGCCGATACGCTCCGCTCGGGCGAGAATGTGCGTGTTCGCAACCTCGGTTTGTTCAAGCTGACCAATGTGGAGTCTCGCAAGAGCGTGAATGTGAATACCGGTGAGGAGATGGAGATTCCCAGCCATCGCAAGGTGACTTTCGTGCCCGAAAAATCGCTTGCCGATGCCATAAATATGCCTTTTGCAAGTTTTGAGACTGTGGTGCTTGAAGATGATCTTACCGAAGATGATTTAAGAATGATGTCGAGCATCGATGATTTCGACGAT
>JBJEKJ010000104.1:20136-23071 GCA_051878575.1 Muribaculaceae bacterium
TGATCTTACCGAAGATGATTTAAGAATGATGTCGAGCATCGATGATTTCGACGATTTCGATGATGGCGACAATGAGGTGGCACCTGTGGGTGTTGCGATATCTGAGGCTGTTGAGGCGTTGGAGGTGCCGATTGAGCCGGAGATGCCCGTAAAAAAAGAGGAGCATACCGAGGAGAAGCCGGTGGTGCCCCCGGTTTTCAGGCCTGTGAAAGTGCCGCAGCTTCCCGAAGTGCCCAAGCCCGAGGAGCAGGAGACAGATACCGTCAAGGAAGAATTGATTAATGAACCAATTGAGAACAATATGCCAACAGAAAATGTAGTTCCCGGAGCCGAAGATAGAAGGCAAGCTGCAATGAGCCCGGTGGAGGTTGATGATTATTGTATCCCCGAGGATGATGACGATGAGGAGTATGTGAAGGGTAGCCATGCCGACGATGGTGGTGGGAAAAAGGACAATTCGTTCATGCGCGGTTTTATTTGGGGAGCCGTGACTATGTTTGTGTTCTATCTGATTTTGGGTGGAGGATATTTTATGTATCAGCACGCTCAGAATCAAGAAATAATCGATATAGCTCGTGGAACAGACTCAATCGGTGCCGAAGATGCTATAGAGGAGTTGGCTGTAGCGCCCGATGATGCCTCTGAGCCTACCGCTGAAGCCCCTTCTGCCGCTGAGGTGCAGACATCTGCCGCCGATGCCGAAAAATCTGCCGCTGAGCCGGCAAAACCGACTCCACAAGCCCAAAAGGTGGCTGAGCCGGTGTATGACACTGTGACTGAGCGCCAGTTTCTCACCAAGATTGCCGCAAAGCACTACGGACATGCCGATTTTTGGGTGTATATCTACGAGGAAAACCGCTCGATTATAAAAAATCCCAATACTATAGCTCCGGGCACAAAGGTGGTGATTCCACCTGCGTCGAAGTATGGCATTGATAAGGATAATCCAGAGAGTCTTCGTGCCGCGCGCAAGAAAATCAAGGAGATAGAGGGCAAGAAGTGAGATGATTCCCAACCTTTGCCACAGGCTGCTCAACGCGCCTGCCAAGAAGTCGGTGTGGTGGATATTGGTGTTGGCCTCGCTTATGAGCGTAGCCGACATGATATTCTCGCCCTTGAGTTTCCCTCTCTTGCTGCGCATTGAATTTGTGCTGTTTGCCCTGTTCAAGGCATCTGTGCTCTATGTCGCCCTTTTGCTTTGCCGCAATAGGGTGGCCCGATGCCTGATGATAGTGTTCCTTGTCGGGTTCGGAGTTTTGGCAGTAGTCAATGTGGTGGGATTTGCAATTTACCAGACGGGAATATCACGTCGGCTGATTGCCATTTTAGGGGAAACGTCGATGCGCGAGTTGAGCGAATTCCTGCCACAGTTAGTAGACAATCTGCCGATTATGCTTACCGGCACGTGTGTGGTGAGCATCATTTCAGGCTGCATACTGCTGGCGTTGATTCTCCGGCTAATCAACGCCCGGATTTTCAACTTGTTGGTGGCCGGTATGTTGATTGCCGGAACAGTGGTGACGGGGGCGTTTATCGTCAAGGCTCAAGAGTGGGGAAAAGTGCATCTCTCGGCCTATGCCCGCGTAATATACCATGTGCGAGGCTACGCAAAAGAGGTACAAGCCCTTAACGAGCTATTGGCGCAGAGCACGGCCTTCCCCGACGCCGACAAAGTCGCCTCGCGGCATCTCACGGATAATGTGGTGCTTGTGATAGGAGAATCGGCTATAAGACATCATCATTCCATTTATGGCTATCCGCTTTCAACAACCCCAAGGCTCGATGCCATTGCCGACAGCCTTGTGGTATTCAGCGATGCGATAGGCTCATCGGTAGGAACTAATGACAATCTCTCCCGCATCCTCACTTTCAGGCGCGATTCCGACACAGGCGAGTGGTATCGCTATCCATCAATGATTGAAATGATGAAACATGCCGGCTACCGCACCTATTGGCTGTCAAATCAGGAAAAAGGAGGCTTATGGAGCAATTGCTCGGCAGGAATTGCCCTGACGGCCGATGTGGTCGATTATGTGGGATTGCTAAGTTCGGAGGACAATCTAAGCTATCGCTTCGATGAGGCCCTGCTTGAGCCTGTTGGAAAGGCATTAGCCGACTCTGCAAGGCATCGCTTGGTGATGTGCCATCTTTTTGGCTCACATGTGCAATACCGCTATCGCTACCCTGAGTCTCAGGCAGTGTTTACCCTTGATAGCGTGATGAAAAAAGTGCCTAAGCCTTATCTCACACGCGAAATGGCACAGACCATTGCCGAATATGACAACTCCATTCGCTATACCGACAGCATTGTGGGATGTATGATAGAAATGCTGCAACAGTGCAAGAAACCTTCGGTGCTTATATACGTTGCCGACCACGGTGAAATGGTCTACGACGACGGCGCGTTCTGCGGGCGGAACCGGGCATGTGTTGAGGTGCCGATGATAGTTTATGCCAACGGCGCTTTCAGGGAGCGGTGTGCCGGAATGATGAGGAAAATAGAAGAAGCCCGCGACCGCCGCGTGACATCGGCAAACTTGGTTTATGCCCTGATGAATATCACGGGTACAAATTATCCGCTATACGACGCAAGTCTTGACTTTTTGTCGCCGGAATTTGAGTCGCGGCAGCGTTTTGTCGATGGAATCCCATGGGAAAAAGACGAAGTGACACTTGCCGGGAATAGGGAAAAGTGAAACAGAAAAATCTTTAACTTAATAATTGATAAATTAACGTGCTTATATTGTGCCGTGAACAGCGAAAATATTAATTTTGCACTCAAATATAAAAAGGGATAAGAAAACGGCTCTTTTCCCGCTAAATGAAGCTGAAAACAAATTAATTATTGGATAATAGAATAACTTCAATAAATAAAACGAGATATGAGCGATTCAGTAAACATTCGAGAATTGAATGATTTAATAGCAAGCAAAAG
>JBJEKJ010000105.1:0-5361 GCA_051878575.1 Muribaculaceae bacterium
TCTTGATTTTTCTTATTCACCGGGCGTAAAAAATCTCTTTTTTATGTATCTTTGTGATTAATTTGCAGAACTAATTGCAAGAGGCTAATTTTATTGAATTTAATGGGCATGCTTTATGGAAACGAAGAAATTTACACCCGAGGAAGAAGAAAGAATGATTAATAAGGCTTTTCAGGAATTACTCGACGGATATTTGGCGAGCAATCACCGCAAGAAAGTCGAAATCATAGAGCGCGCCTTCAAATTCGCCAAGGAGGCACATAAGGGAATACGACGACGCTCAGGAGAGCCTTACATTCTGCACCCGATTGCCGTGGCACGGATTGTGAGTCAGGAAATCGGACTTGGCTCCACGTCGATTTGCTCGGCGCTGCTCCACGACGTGGTGGAGGATACCGACTACACGGTGGAGGACATTGAGTCGCAGTTTGGAAAGAAAATCGCACAGATAGTGGAAGGCCTGACGAAGATTTCGGGCGGTATCTTCGGCGACAGAGCCTCGGCTCAGGCCGAGAACTTCCGCAAGCTGCTTCTCACTATGAACAACGACATTCGAGTCATCCTCATAAAGATGGCCGACCGCCTGCACAACATGCGCACCCTCGGCTCGATGCTGCCGAGCAAGCAATACAAAATCGCCGGTGAGACGCTCTACATCTACGCGCCGCTGGCACACCGCCTCGGGCTATTTGCCATAAAGACCGAGCTTGAGGACCTAAGCTTCAAATATGAGCATCCCGAAATCTACAAGCAGATAAACGACCAGATTGCCGCCACCGCCGGACAGCGCAACGCCGTGTATGAGAAATTCGCCGCTCCTGTTAGAGAGCGGCTCGACGCTATGGGGCTGAAATACGACATGACGGCACGCGTGAAGTCGGCCTACTCAATCTGGAACAAGATGGAGACGAAGCACATCCCATTCGAGGAGGTCTACGACCTCTATGCGGCGCGAATCGTATTCGAGTGTGAGAACGACGCCGACGAGAAGAAGCTATGCTGGAACATCTACTCTGAGATTACCGACCTCTACCGACTCCACCCCGACCGCACTCGCGACTGGCTAAGCACCCCGAAGGCCAACGGCTACCGTGCGCTACACCTCACCGTGATGGGCCCCGACGGCAACTGGATTGAGGTGCAGATACGCAGCGAGAAAATGAACGAGATGGCTGAGCGCGGATTTGCCGCCCACTGGAAGTATAAAATCGGCGAGGGAGAGGAGGAATCGGAGCTCGCATCGTGGCTGAAGACCATCCAGGACATCCTCGAGAATCCCGAGCCCAACGCACTCGACTTCCTCGACACTATAAAACTGAATCTTTTCTCCAGCGAGATAGTGATCTTCACGCCTAAGGGCGAGCTTATCACGCTGCCGGTGAACGCCACCGTGCTCGACGTGGCTTTCTACCTCCACTCCGAGATAGGCACGCACTGCATAGCCGGAAAGGTGAACCACAAGCTCGTGCCGCTGTCGCACAAGCTCCAGAGCGGCGACCAAGTGGAGGTGCTGACATCTCACTCGCAGCAGCCGCAGCCCGAGTGGATCAACTTCCTCGCCACGGCCAAGGGCAAGACCCGCCTGCGCGCCGCTCTGCGCCGCGACCGCCGTGCCGTGATAGAGCGTGGCGAGCGCGAGTTCAACGCCTTCATGCTCGACAACGGCGTGGAGGTGACCAATGAGGTCGTCACCAAGCTGCTCGCAATAGAGCATCTGCAAAACAAAGAGGAGCTATTCTTTGCCATAGGATGCAATGAGATTGCCCTATCCTACAGCATGGTGAGCAGTCTGAAACAGCAGAATCAGGGCGGACTGCTTAAAAAGATTCTCCGCAACCCGTTTGCACAAAAGCCCAAAAGCCCGGCAGAGGCCACTGTGCAGAAGGTGGACGAGAACGTCGACAAGAAGAAGACCTACGTGCTCACCACCGAGAATGGCGTGAGCAACTACAAGATAGCGCCCTGCTGCCACCCTATTCCCGGCGACGACGTATTAGGATATATCGACGACGACAACCATGTGATAGTGCACAAGCTCACATGCCCCAACGCCATGAGGCTGAAAAGCAGCTTCGGCAGCCGCCTGCTATCCACAAAGTGGGACAACACGCGCGAGAAGTTCCTCGCCTCGATTCACATCGAAGGTATCGACCGAATGGGAATTCTACAGGAACTTATCTATATAATCTCCACAAATATGGCCATCAACATACGCGGACTGAACATTGCCGCCAACGAGGGCGTTTTCAGTTGTGAGCTGACGGTGCTCGTGGAGGACACCAAAGTGGTGACACAGCTGTGCAAGCAGGTGAAAAAGGTGGAGGGAGTGAACTCCGCCGCCCGAATGAACTGACCCACAATCCACCCACCATACTACATTACTACATGATATGAAGCATATTTCCGGCATCAACAAAGAATCATTAATCAGGCTGCTGCTCGCTGTGGGAGCCATAGCACTGATATCATACTTCATTCCACACGAGGACAGGGTGACCTACGACTATGCCCTCGGACGCCCGTGGAGCTACTCACTGCTCACCGCGCCTTTCGACATTCCCATCAACCTCGACTCGGCAAGCGCCGAGAAGCAGCGCGACAGCATCAACCGCTCGTTCGTCGCCATCTTCAAGCACGACGCGTCGGTCGACCGCAAGGCGGTGCCCGAGCTGTCGGAGGCGCTCATGACGTCGACACAGCTGTCGGGACAAAAGCGCAACCACCTTGTGGAGCGGGTAAGGCGTATCTACGTCGACGGAATTGTCGACAATGCCACCTACGACTGCATCAAGGCAGGCACGCTGCCCGAAGTACGCTTCGTGGTGAACAACGTGGCCGAGCCGGCATCCACGGCATCGATGCGCTCGGTGCGCGCAGCCTACGCCATGCTCGACTCCATCTTCGCCGACGCCGAGACGCAGACAGCCATGGACAAAGTGATGATATCGCGCTACCTTATGCCGAATGTGGTGTGCGACACCGCCGAGTCGAAGCGCATGCTCGACCAGCTCTATCAGCGCGCCCTCGCGCCTGTGGGAGTGATGCAGAAAGGCGAGAGAATCATCGACCGGGGCGACATCGTCACGCCGCAGACGTTTGAGCTGCTGAAGACCTACGAGCGCCTCGCCGAGGACCGCCTCGTGAAGCGCGAGGACTACAAATACACCATCTACGGGCAAGTGTCGATAATAGCCATGCTCATAGTGGCGCTATACCTGTTCCTGAAATACTTCCGCCGCACCATCTTCGGCGACATGCGCAAGATGATATTCCTGATGTCGTTTGCCACCATCTTCGCCATAGCCTCGTTTGCCGTGATGTCGGCACTCGGCATGGGCGTCTACCTAATGCCCTACGCCGTGGTGGCGGTGATTCTCACCACATTCTTCGACTCACGCACCGCACTCTTCGTGCACATTATCGAAGTGTTTATCTGTGCGCTGATAGTGCCGTTCCCGCTTGAGTTCATCATGCTCCAGTTCTTTGCGGGTGTCACGGCCATAATCACCGTACAGGGACTGTCGAAGCGCTCACAATTGGTACAGTGCGCCATCTACATTTTCTTCGTTTACTCATTTGTCTATGTCGCGACTCACGTAATCACCGAGGGCGACTTCAGCTCGGTGAGCCGCAACGTGTTTGGCTACTTCGGCATCAACGTGGTGCTGTTCTCATTCTCCTACGTGCTGATATTCCTCATTGAGAAGCTCTTTGGCTTCACCTCCACGGTGACGCTCGTAGAGCTCACCGACGTCAACAATCCGGTGCTCCGCGAGCTCTCCGAGAAGTGTCCGGGCACCTTCCAGCACTCGATGCAGGTGTCGAGCCTCGCCGCCGAGGCCGCCCACGCCATTGGCGCCAACTCACAGCTGTTGCGTGCCGGCGCCCTCTACCACGACATCGGGAAAATCGACAATCCGGCATTCTTCACCGAGAATCAGCGCGGCGAGAATCCCCACAAGGCCCTCACACCCGACCTCAGCGCGCGCATAGTGATAGAGCACGTGCAGAACGGCCTGCGACGCGCCGTGAAGGCAAAACTGCCGCAAATCATAATGGACTTCATCGTGCAGCATCACGGGTGCGGCAAGGCGAAATATTTCTATGCCCAGGCGCAGAACGCCAGTCCCGACAAGGTTGTCGACCCCGAGCCCTACACATATCCCGGTCCGAACCCGATGACGAAGGAAACTTCGATACTTATGATGGCCGACGCCACCGAGGCCGCCTCACGAAGCCTCACCGACCACAGCGACGAGGCCATAAGCAACCTCGTGAACCGCATCATCGACTCGCAGATTGCCGACGGGCTGATGAAGGACTCGCCAATCAGCTTCAGGGACGTGGAGAAAATCAAGCGCACCTTCATCGACCGCCTGTGCACGATCTACCAC
Source organism: Muribaculaceae bacterium (assembly GCA_051878575.1). GTDB lineage: Bacteria > Bacteroidota > Bacteroidia > Bacteroidales > Muribaculaceae > CALZFJ01. The sequence continues at coordinate 4,395 of JBJEKJ010000105.1, forward strand.
ACCCGCATAGCATATCCCGAGGTGAAAACAAATAAATAATGCTAATTAATCAAAATTTATATGCCTGCCTTTTAGCTGCTTGCATATATGGCACAAAAAAGTTGACACTACTATGAACATATTTCTGCTCGCATTGGGAATAGCGCTGCTCGTAGCGGCGCTCGCATTCACCGCCCGCCAGTCGCTGCCCTCGGGCATTGCAGCCTATTTGGCATTGGTGGTACTGCACTTCAGCATGTATATCTGTCTGCCTACCAGCACTTTCGTCTTTTGGGGAATAGCCGCGGCAATAACACTCGCCATAGGATTGATATCACCCAAAGGCGAGCCCGACGGCGCTCTGCACGGCAACCTTTACCTCACGGCAGGCGCACTTGCCGGACTGCTCGTGGGAATATCGGTCGACGCCTCGGTGATGATATTGTGCTCCATCGCAGGCGCCATTTTCGGCGAGCTCGCCTATACCCGAACTCCTAAAGGATGTTGGATAAAATTTCCATCTTCCATTTTTATTCACTACTTTTGCGCTAAAGGTTTGAAGATCGTCGTCACGGTGGCGATGATTGGAATAGCAATCGAAGGTTTTATAACTAATATAGGAAGATGAAGCGCATTTTAGCCATAATTTTATTAATATTTATTTACACTCAGGGATTCTGCCAAAAAGCGCCGAAATTTGAGGTAAAGAAAGTGGATTTTGAGAAAATAAAAGAAGAAATACAAAATCCGAAATCAAAATTTTTCTTTCCGAAACTTATGCAATCCTATCTGAGCAACGACACAGTGCTTGGATTTGAGGGATATAGGCACCTTTACTACGGATACACGTTCCAAGAAGACTACAATCCATTTCGCGAATCGGAATTCTCGCAAGCCATCGAGCCTCTTTATTATAAGAAAGAATTTACTCGCGCGGAGTGCGATTCAATTGAAAAATTTGCCGAAAAAACGTTAAATGATAATATTT